>NZ_JADNDC010000038.1:0-39928 GCF_015551645.1 Ruminococcus sp. D54t1_190329_F1 | reverse complement strand
TTCTGTTCATACTGGAACTTCTTTTCGCCAGCCTGCACGGGAATTTCTACCACAACATTTTCGCCTTTCTGTACGTCAGAATAAAGGTTATAGCTTCGTCTGGCTAAGACCCTGCGGTTATTTTTATCTCTTTCAAAGACTGGCTCACTTTCGCCTGCAAATTCAAGAGTTCCAAAAGACTGTGCCATATCTGGCACGACATATTTCATTTCCATATTGTTTTACCTCGTTTCTTTCTATATTTGATAAATTGATTGATTGTAATTTCTTATTCTGGCAGTTCGGGAAATACCAGCAATCCCACAGATAGTAAAGAGTAAAATCAATGCTTACGCACCCTTGACTATCCGTGTTCTTGCTGGTTGTTGGCAGACAAGCCAGAATAAGCGGAAGCCTGCCGTTTGACCGTTTCGGCGGAGAGCGTGATTTTCCTTTCTTCATACCGTTACCGCCTTATGATTTCTTCATTTTACGGCGTTTGTAGAAGAAGATACCTGCCAGTCCAGCACCAGAAGTCAAAAGAAGTGCAAGCAGTCCGTAAAGGTTTGTGTTATCGCCCGTTTTGGGACTGTCGCTCGGTCTGCTCGGCTTTTCTGGTGTCTGCGGTGTTTCGGGTTTCTCTGGTTCTTCTGGGACTTCGGTTTTTTCCTTAAAGGTAATCGTCTGTCCCTTATCCTCAATATCCTTATGCTCGGTAACTTTCTTCGGCTCGTCTGGATTGCTCAAATCATATAATTCTTCAAAAGTTACAAGCTGTTTGCCGTCAAGGGAAGTAGCGTCAAAGGTAAAGGCAACTTCCACTTTCATAGTTTCGCTGTCAGCGATAAACGTATAATCACTTTCCACACGTTTTCCATTGATAAGAAGCTCTGCGTTTTCTTCTTTCAACATCTGCCAGCCCACAAGTTTGTACTGTGTACCGATTTCTAAGCCCTCTAAGGTTACGGTATCAATGATTGTAACGTCTTTTCCAGCTTCAATCTCTTTGTTGCCGTCCTTATCCGTAGCGGTAGTATGTATCTTGATGATACGTTCTGTGATAAGTACGGTCTGCCCGTCGTCCTCAATGTCTTTGTGTTCTGCAACTTTCACGGGTTCGTCTGGATTACTTAAATCATACAATTCTTCAAAGGTAACAAGGTTCTTGCCACCTAAAGCAGACGCATTGAATGTATAGGAAATTTTCACTTTCATTTCTTCATCATCAGCGACAAAGGTATAATCGTTTTCTACACGTTTCCCGTCAATAAGAAGTTCTGCGTTTTCTTCCTTTAACATCTGCCAGCCTTTGAGCTGATATTTTGTGCCTTTTGTAAGTCCGTCTAATTTGACCGTATCAACGATTGTTACCTCTTTTCCTGCAAGGATAGTCTTTTCGCCGTCTTTGCTGGTTGCTGTGGTATGGATAGAGATTTCTTTTTCGTATTCATCAGTTAAAGTCCCTAAATCAATCACAAGGTTATTTCTTGATACTACGATTTCAAAAGGTGGGATAAGTTCAAAGCCTTTGTTGCTATCGCAACGCATTTCTTCAATGATGTAGGTATCATAAGGTAACGCACCCTTGTTGTCGTCTGGTTCAGAAGTTCCAAACCACACACCGTCCTCGCTAGTCTTGCCTGCGTTGGTATTGTGCTTATGAGAAGCCCAGTCAGCAGAAGTGGAGAATTGCCCGTTATCATCAGTTACCACTACATGATTTTCGCCCGTCGTCTTGCTTGTGATCCTAAAAGGAACATCAGCAAGACGCTTGTGTGTGCCTGCACCGATTTTTACACCCTCAATATCTCCACGCTTAATCTGATTATAGATAGAATGGGCTTTTTCGGTTAAGTCCACGATTTTTCCATTTTCTGTGATTGTAAAATCAATCGGCTTTGCACCGTCAGTTAAGTAACCGTTGGGAGCTTCACTCTCAACGATACGGAATTTTCCATAAGGTAAGAGGTCAGAAGAAGTAGAAGCGACACCCTCAATATCGGTACGAATTGTCTTTACCACTTCATTTTTCTTGTATAACTTGCCCTCAACCAATACTGCATTATCATTTAAGGAAATGATGTCAAAGGCAGTATCTTTCAAAGTGGCACTTCCTTGTGGCTTTGTATCGCCCGTTTCTAAATCTCGTTTCTGAATTTTGACACCGCCACGGATAACCTTGTCTGATACGGAAAACTGGTTACTTCCAGATAATACGGCAAGGTCGCCGTCCTCGGTAATCTGTGTTACATATAAGCCTTTTATCTGTTCGGACTTATCGCCAGCCTGCATATATGCACCCTCTAACAAGTAGCCGTTTGGAGCTTTTGTTTCTTCTACGGTTAGTGTTCCAAGTGGAAGAACGGCTTTGCCGTCCTGCATATAGAAGCTGTCGCCAGATACTTTGTATGTGTCCGCTAATTTTGTGATGTAGTGGGTTGTTCCGTCGCTGTCTGTTTCAGCGGTTGTCTTTGTAACCCATGTACGAGTAGCTTCGGCAGGGAGATTGTCTTTATTGTAGAAGCCAGCATAATACTTCCATGTAAATTCCGCACCTGCTAAAGAAGCGTTCCCTTGCGGATTGTCTTTCTGTGTTTCCATATCAATCTTGAAAAGCTCAATCAAAGTGTCCGTTACTTTTGGCGTATCTGATACTTTCAAAATTGCTGTCTTTCCAACTTCAACCTTTAAGGAATATACAGTTTTATCCACTTTATATCCTGCTGGTGCGTATAATTCCTTGATATAGACTGTGCCTGCTTTTACCTCTGCAATATCTGTGTTTCCGTTTTCATCAGTCGTAAGGGTGGCAAGCTGTTTTGTGCAGTCTTTATCAGAAAAGACACCGTATGTTGCACCAGCGATTGAGTAATTCCCGTTACCGTCTGTGATGCTGGCATTACTGGAAACCTTTTGCAGTTTCGTATTTCCGACATTCAGTTTCGCCCAGAATTGTCCCAATTCCTGCCCCTCGCCAGAGTAGATATAACCGCCACATTCATAGCGTCCTTTATTTTCTTTGACAAAGGCTTTCGCACCAGAGAAAACTTCGTCCTGCGTAGCCTTTGGAATTTCATCATAAGAAGCTCGCACGTTATCACATTGCCAGCCAAGATGTACGCTCAATCTCTGCCAGACTACAAGCTGTCTTAAAAGATAAGCGTGATTTTTGCTTATTCCGCTGTGGCTGTCTGTGTACTGTTTTACATATTCGATAGATAAGGCAACGTCGCTTATCTGGTCGGCACTCATACGGGTGCTTACGTCAGCTCTGGTCTTGTAACCATTCTTAAAGTCTGTGTTGATGTCAATACAGTAAGCGTCCTCGCCCTCAACGGTCAAATGTCCCTCATTAAAGGTAGAACCAATTGAACCGTCATTCATTACTTTTTCAACGATACCGACACGCTCTTTTGACTCCGTCCAGTATTGCTTACTTTCTGCATGAACGGGTGTAGTCGGCAAAGCAGTAACGACAGTTGCAAGAGCTAAGAAGCCCGTACACAATCGTTTTAACATCTTTTTCATAAATCTAATGCTCCTTTCATTTTGGGTAATAAAATAGCCGTCCAATAAGAACGGCTGGAAATAGAAAAGGAACGTCATGTTAGGCATTCCATAGTCTATAAAATATTTAATTTTTTCTTGTTTCAATACTGATGTGTTGTACCATAATATCTTTGCATATCTAGGAAAACTTGCGTATCAAGGCTCATTCGTTAGTAGTAAATAAGTAGTAAATTGATGTGTTTGTTTCCTTGAAAATGCTGATAGATACTGTGTTTTAGCGGATAATCAGATTTTTATTGTGTTTTTTAATGAAAAATTCTATTTCTTCAGTTCCTATAGAACTGGAAGAAGCTGCAAGAATTGACGGTGCAGGAGTATTCAGAATTTTTGGTACAATTGTACTTCCATTGCTGAAGCCGATGATCGCTACAATCGTAATTTTAAATACTTTAAATGTATGGAACGATTTTATGGGACCGTTGTATTTTATACAGAAAAGAGAAAAAGATGTTATTTTGCAGGAAGTATATCGCAATATCGGTCAGTTTTCTACAGACTGGACTAGTCTGTTTCCAATGATGGTATTAGGTATATTGCCTCTGCTGGTTTTCTATATATTTATGCAGAAATATATTATCAGTGGTGTAATGGCGGGATCTGTAAAAGGATGATATATGGAGGATTAGGTATGGAATTTATTATTAAAGAGAATGAAAATCATCAGTTGGAAAGCATTGTAAACAAAAATGACAAATATAAAATGAACTGGGTTGCCCCAGGTGAAAAATGGGGAGAAATGTTTCTTCCAGACGGAATTACAGGTAGAATAGAAAGAACGGCATCTACAGAAGGAAAGATAACTGAAAAATATATTTTCGTTAACAATCGGAATTGGGAGTATTTCCCACAAAAAGGAGAAATTGGTATTGCAGTACCATTTTCGGATAATTATACGGCTGCTGAAATCTGTATGCGAGAGCGTTGTCATGCACACATCCGTTGTGGCGAAAGTCAGAGCTATATTGCCGGGATCAGAATGGGAGGAGAAAAACCAAATCTTGGGTTGGTTCTGAAAAAAGGAAAAATAGAAGATTACAGCATTATAAGAAATGAAAAAGAGCTCAGTAATGACCGTGGAACTATTATATTAAATCCGAAAATAAACAACTTAAAACCAGGAGAAAGAACTGTGATTCAATGGGATCTTTTCTGGTATGACAGTCAAAGGGAGTTTGAGGAAAAACTGCTTCATCAGGAAGGACAGCTGCTGATACAGTTGGAGCATGGAATTTATTTCGAGGGTGAAGATTTATGTTTTCACATAAAAGCAGATGAAGAAATATGGCGTGAAAAAGAAATCGAAGTTACTCTTGCAGGAGAAAAAATTTCAGCGGAAAAAACAGAAAATGGTAATTGTATAGATTACAAAGTTAAAATGGATTCTGTAAGTCAAGGAGAACAAGAGTTCTTGATAAAGTGTAAAGAATACAGTACATCCGCTATTATTTTGGTATTGCCAAAGATAGAGAAGCTTGCAGAAAAAAGATGCAGATTTATTGTTGAAAAACAGCAGTATTTTTGCAGTGGAAGCCTTTTGGATGGTGCATTTCTTACTTATGATAATGAAGATAAGCGATTGGTTTATGAAAAAGAATACGATCATAACGGTGGCAGGGAAAGAGTGGGAATGGGGGCACTTCTGGCGCTCTGGCTGCAGAAAAATAAAGATATGAAAGTGGAAAAAGCACTGCAGAAATATACCGAATACATATACAGAGAGCTCTACGACGAGAATACAGGTATTGTATACAATGATGCAGGAAGAGATAATACCTGGAACCGTTTGTACAATTATCCATGGCTCGCAATTTTTTTCATGGAAAGATACAGGTTGTATAATGAGGTTACTGATCTTAAAAATATGTATAAAATTATGAAATCTTATTATGCACAAGACGGAGCTTCATTCTATGCAATTGGAATCCCTATGCTGGAATCTGTGAAACTGTTGAAATCGGGTGGTATGGAAAGAGAGGCTGAGGAACTTCTGAGATATTATGAAATACATGGCGAAATGCTTATAAAAAACGGATTATGTTATCCACCGCATGAAGTAAAATATGAGCAGAGTATTGTTGCCCCAGCAGTAAATTATCTTTTTCAGTTATACGAACTTACAGGAAAAATATTATATCTGGAAGAAGGAAAGAAACAATTAGCTGTACTGGTACTGTTTAATGGACATCAGCCAGATTTTCATATGTATGAAAATGCGGTTCGTCATTGGGATGGATATTGGTTTGGAAAGTACAAAAACCTTGGAGATACATTTCCACATTACTGGAGTTCTTTAAGTGGTGTTGCTTTTCGGGAATATGAAAAAATAACCGGTGAGAGATCATATGGCGTAAAGGCGGAAAATTCATTGCGAGGTGTACTAAGTATGATAAATAGTGACGGAAGTGCAAGCTGCGCATATGTATATCCTTTTATGGTTAACAACGTAAGATGCCAGTATGCGGATCCATGGGCAAATGATCAGGACTGGGCATTGTACTACTACTTGAAAGAGGGCAAAAATTATGACTGAGTTAGAAAATAAAGGTGGCTTTACCTTGCCTGGTGAGGCTGGTTATGAAAAATTGACCTTAGAACTTGCAAAAAAATGGGGAGCAGATGTAATAAGGGATTCTGATGGGACAGAACTGTCTCCGGAGATAACGGAGGCAGGATATGGTATTTATTCTACTATTTGTATTATCCGCGGTCATAATCCCTGGGCTATGGAAAATTTGGATAAATTGCAGCAGACTTTTCTTGTCACAGAACCGAAAACTGCAGTTGAGCATTGTCTGGAACTAGAGCTTTTAAAAGAGTTTTTTCAGGAGCAGTTTAAAATTAATGACAGTGCAGAAGCTTTGGGTTACTGGCAGGTGTATGACCGCACAACTGACAAGGAAGTAAATAAAGAAAACTGGAGCTATGATAAGAAAAAAGGTATTGTCAGGATTGAAAACTGTGTATTATGGCACAAATATACAGTCAGCTTTCTGGCATATCGAATTTGGGAAGAAATTTCCATGTATAATCATATTACCAATAACTGGGCCAAAGAGCATCTTATACCGATAGATCCTGTATACGCTGAAACACAGGTTTATTTAATTAATTGGATGAAAGAATGGTGCGAAGAACATCCTGCAACTACAGTGGTTCGTTTTACCTCTATGTTTTATAATTTTGTCTGGATTTGGGGAAGCGATGCCAGAAAACGAAATTTATTTACAGACTGGGGCTCCTACGATTTTACAGTGAGTCCTCTTGCTTTACACAATTTTGAACAGAAATATGGATATGCACTTACCGCAGAGGATTTTGTGAATCAGGGGAAATATCAGGTAACCCATATGCCGCCAACAAAAGCAAAAAAAGACTGGATGGAATTTATTAATGATTTTGTAATTTCATTTGGAAAAAAACTAATAGATATTGTGCATGAATATGGAAAAAAGGCTTATGTATTTTACGATGACAGCTGGGTTGGAATTGAACCATATAATGACAGATTTTCTGAATTTGGGTTTGATGGGATTATTAAATGCGTATTTTCCGGGTATGAAGCACGTCTTTGTGCAGGTGTAGATACAAAAGTTCATGAACTCAGGCTTCATCCATATCTTTTCCCAGTGGGGCTTGGAGGAGCACCAACATTTACAGAAGGAGGAAATCCTACAAGGGATGCAATGCAGTATTGGAGAAATGTAAGGCGTGCATTGTTGCGTGAACCGATTCAAAGAATTGGATTAGGCGGATATTTACATCTTACGGAGAATTATCCGGATTTTTGCGATTACATTGAAAAAGTTGCAGATGAATTTCGCATGTTGAAGTCTTTCCATGAAAAAGGAAAGCCTTGGACATTGAAAACCAAAGTAGCGGTTTTACATTGTTGGGGAAAATTGCGTTCATGGACTTTGTCTGGACATTTTCATGAAACATATATGCATAATTTGATTCATATAAATGAGGCGCTTTCAGGTTTGCCTGTGGATGTTGATTTTATTGATTTTGAGACAGCCAGAAGCGGAGATTTATCCAGATACAAAGTCATTATTAATGCAGGAAAAGCGGGTGACGCATGGAGTGGCGGTGATAACTGGAAAGACGTGAAAGTTGTTGAGGCAATTACAAAGTGGGTATATGAAGGGGGCTGTTTTATTGGAATTGGCGAGCCATCAGCAACCAGTGGATATGATACGTTTTTCAGATTGGCACAGGTACTGGGCGTAGATGAAGATAATGGGGCAAGGGTATGTCATGGAAAATGGGAGTATGAAGTAAAAGCACCACAAAATCATATATTAGATATACTGGAATGGCCAGTAATGGAACATATATACCTGACAGATAAAAAAACAGAGGTATTGGCAGAGGCTGCAGGTGGGTATCCGGGTATTACCAGACACCAGTTTGGAAAAGGAAGTGGAATTTATATGACGGGATTTGCTTTTTCAGAGGAAAGTACCAGATTATTGTTGCAATTGATATTAGAGGCTGGACGGGAAGAACAGGCAGAATGCATTACAGATAATCTGCATGTGGAATGTGCCTATTATCCAGACGCACAAAAATTAGTTGTTATTAATAATTCAGGAGAGAAACAAACAACAAAGATTGTATGTGAAGGAGCCGTTTGGAGCATGCAGCTTGAAGGATATGAAACGAGGCTACAGAATATATGTGGGATGGGAAACAAAAGGCAGTAACATTTAGCTATGATGATGGAGTTTGCTAGGACAGGAGACTGGTAGCCATGTTCAACTATTATCATGTAAAAGCAACATTCAATATAAACAGTGGAATGCAGAAGGATTAAAAGAATTGTATAAGGGTCATGAAATCGCGGTTCATACATTGACTCATCAAGATTTAACAAAGCTTGATAAAGACACTGTATATAATGAAGTTTTCCTGGATAAACAAAATCTGGAACGGATGTTTGGCTGCCAGATTACCGGTATGGCGTATCCTTATGGAACATATAATGATGAAGTGGTTCAGATACTGAAAAAATGTAAAATTCAATATGCACGGTCAGTTGTGTCTTCCGGAGCATTTAAATTACAAAAGAATTTATTGATATTTAAACCAACTTGTCATCATGCTGACGAAAATATATGGGAACTTCTGGAGAAATTTTTAAAAGAAAAAAGTGAAGAAAAGCAGTTATTTTACATATGGGGACACAGCTATGAGTTTGATGTAAATAATAACTGGAAACGAATGGAAGAAATTTTAGACAGATTAATTGGACATAATAATATCTTTTATGGAACAAACAGGGAAGTGCTTCTTCCCTGTTAATAGAAAACAAAAATCAGACTAGCATTTTATCCAGACATTCTACAATCAGTCTGACATTCTTCAGCGCACCTAAAGTGTCGCCTTTTTGCTCCAGGGAGTGGTTGCAGCCCTCGAAAATCCCGCCGGTTTTATCGGGGAAGTTTCTTGCAGCAGCGCGTATCTTGGACTCCGGCATGTATGGATCAGCGGTTCCGGCGAAGAAGAGCCCGTTGATATCGGAGAGATAACGGAGGGTAGAAGGAATTGGAGTCATAAGAAATTGATGGACTTTTCCCTTCAGCTGCAGGGCTGTTTCAAGCTGGCAGGCAATTGTGGTGCCGATGCTTTTGGAAATAAAAATTATATCATCGTATTCAGAAAAAGGAACGTTTTCCAACTGGGGAAGCGTTCTTTTTATTGCCAGTTTTATGATAGGTTCCAGTTCGGCAGGAGTGCGGCCGTGGAAGGTATGAATGTCCTGACCATAGTCAAGGCGGATGATTTCATAACCACGTTCAGCAGCCATGGAAGCAGTATAATAGAGAAGGGGCTTGGTGCAGGTATAACCGACACCTGGGAAAATGATGGCAAGTTTTTTCATGTGGGTACCTCGCTTGAAATCGTAAATTGAGTTATATTGAGAAATAAAATGTAATCTGAAAGTGGTTATTGCGTCCACTTAGTTCTTGTATTTATTAAAGTATGATCCGATCAGCGTCTGTTTGAATTCATATAAGATATGAGCGTCAAAAGACCCTTTGATATAGCATCATTATATACTTCTTTCACAAAAATTGTAAAGAAATGACGGTAAGAAATATGGTGAATTATCTGTGAAGATATGCTAAAATCGTTACTGTTCAATGAAATAAGAAATAGCTTGAAATTATTAGTGATTCAAAAGCAAATTACGAGGAGTGACATTATGAAATTATTGATTGTACGCCATGGTGACCCGGATTATGATATAGATTCCCTTACAGAAAAAGGCTGGAAAGAGGTGGAGTATCTTTCACAGAAGCTTTCCAAATTAGATGTAAAAGCTTTCTATGTATCCCCCCTTGGAAGAGCGAAGGATACTGCGGCTCCGACCTTGAAAAAGATGGGAAGAACAGCTACAGAGTGTGAATGGCTGAAGGAATTTCCCTGTCAGATCTGGCGCCCGGATGTGAAAGATAAGAAGATTATTGCATGGGACTGGCTGCCGCAGGACTGGATGGCAGACGAGCGTTTTTTCCAGTATGACCACTGGTTTGAGAATGAGGCTATGCAGGAAGGTCATGTGAAAGAAGAGTATGACCGTGTGATCGGGGAGTTCGACAAGCTTCTCGTGAAGCATGGATATGAGAGGAAAGGTCACTATTATAAAGTAAATGAAGAGAATAATGACACGATTATTTTCTTCTGTCATTTTGGATTGGAGTGTGTACTTCTCAGCCATCTGCTGAATATCTCTCCGATGGTACTTTGGCATGGCTGCGTGGCTGCCCCATCCTCGGTGACAACTTTGATCACAGAAGAACGCCGTCAGGGAATAGCAGCTTTCCGCATGAGCTCCTTCGGCGATATTTCCCACCTTTATGCCAATAACGAACCACCAGCATTCGCTGCAAGATTTTGCGAGGCATATGGAAATGAGGAACAGAGACACGACTGACATTGTGCATTGAGAAGCGTGTTGTTGTGAAGGGCGTGAACAGTAATCTTCATAGTATTAATGGATGGTAAGAGTTATGTTCTGACTTTCAGAAGATAATGAAACGTTATGATCTGAAAACAGGACACAATGGGAAGAACAGGGATGGAATTTTGATGCCAGTTACGAATTAGTTATTTTCATTTTAGAAATTTTAGAAAAAAATTATAATTTGGACAAATGCTTTTCACAATTATGCGATATGATATATACATCTTAAGAGAAAGAACTCTTAAGAAAAACTCTTTCCTTTCCCTAAAAATGTATAAATAAACCACCGTCTGTTGGCAAGAACGCTGACTGGGCGGTGGTTTTACGTTGTGGGAAAATGTGCGAAAGGTGAACTTGAGCACGCGGAAAATCCTGGCTGGACAAGTCCGGAAATATTGTCTATAGTAAATAGGAAACATATATGAGAAGGGGTGGGAATAGGCTCGTGCTTCATGTATGTTTGAATGCCGTAGTGGCTTTACTGCTGAGTGCGGTGAAGAATTAGACAGTAATATCAGTGATTGGCGATATTCATTTTTATAGACAATGGAGGTACTTATGCAGTCATCAAATCAGCTGCAGGACATGCTTCATTCCATCAATCGGAAGAGCTATCCTGCCTATAAATCCCTGAAAGGGGCATATCAGTTTAACAAATATGTTTTGTCAATTGATCATGTACAGGGCGATCCATTTGCGTCACCGTCCCATATCAGTGTGAAAATTTTTCACAGAGAAGCTGGATTTCCAGCGGAATATTATAAAGATAAACTGACCAGAATTACTCTGGCAGACTATCTTACCAGACGGTTTGAACAGCAGGTGAACCGCTATACTTTTCGGGCAAAAGGCTCTGGAAAAAGCGGACTTATTTCTGTGACCAGATGCGGTCAGGAGGTGCTGGAGCGAACGGCCTGTGAGATTACAGAGCAGGGGATTACCATCCGGTTTTTTGTAGGATTTCCGGCAAATGGACGTACTATAAATGCGGGAGAACTGGAGAAAATATTCTTTGAATTTCTGCCGGTTTGTGTGGAAAAAGCATTTGTATACAGAAATTTAAGTGGAAAAGATCTGGAGAATACTATTTTCCTGGCAGAAGATCAGGCGTATATCAGGGAAGAATTAAAGAAGCGTTTCCTGGTTGCTTTTGTAAATGACGGCGCGATTCTGCCAAGAGAGAGCGGTATTTCATCTAAGCCGATGAAAGGGAGCGTGACATTTTCTTCGCCGGAAAGTCTTCGGGTGACTATGGCGCTTCCCCATAAGGGAAAAATAACCGGAATGGGAATACCTAAGGGAATCACGTTGATCGTTGGTGGTGGTTATCACGGCAAATCTACCCTTCTGAATGCGTTGGAACTGGGCGTGTATAACCACATTCAGGGAGATGGAAGAGAGTATGTGATTACGGATCCTACAGCCCAGAAGCTGCGCTCTGAGGATGGCAGATTTGTGAAAGATGTGGATATTTCCCTGTTTATAAATGACCTTCCCAATAAAAAAGATACCACCTGTTTTTCTACGGAAGATGCCAGCGGAAGTACTTCCCAGGCCGCAGGAATCGTGGAGGGAATAGAGGCAGGAAGCAAGGTGTTTCTGCTGGATGAAGATACATCTGCTACTAATTTTATGGTGCGAGATGCCTTTATGCAGCATGTGATCAGCCGGGAAAAAGAGCCGATCACCCCATTTCTGGAACGTGCCCGGGATCTGTATGAAAAGGAGGAAATTTCCACAATTCTGGTTGCCGGAAGCTCCGGGGCTTTTTTCCATATTGCAGATACCGTGATCCAGATGGACAATTATATGCCGGTAGATATCACGGCAAAAGTCCGGGAACTTTGCAGGGATTATCCTTTAAATGAGAATACGGCAGCTGGATTTAAAGCACCACAAAGCCATCGCATCATGTCAAAAAATACGCCGTTGAACGGTTCCAAGAAGGATTATTACGGTCATTTTAAGGTGCAGGATAAGCCGGAAAGGCTGAAAGTAAAGGTACATGGCAGAGATGGTTTTTCCATTGGAAAACAGGAAGTGGATCTGCGATATGTGGAACAGCTGATCGACAGTGAGCAGACAGGAGCTTTAGGTGCGTTGCTGAAATATGCAGTGGAAAAGCTGATTGATGGGAAAAGAACACTGCCGGAAATTGTGGAGCTGCTTTGCAATAAACTGGAAAAAGAAGGGCTGTCTTTTTTGTCAGAAGGCTATACTTCCTGCGGATATGCAGTGCCAAGACGACAGGAAATATATGCATGCTTTAACCGATACAGGAGACCCTGAATCGGATTTGCCCATATCCCAAAAGGCAGTGCAAAGTATTGGACTGCGTGGCAAGAGAGCAGAGAAATTTTCAGGGATAAAGGTGCGATTACGAGTCAGGCCGCAAACAGTAATAAAGAGTAAAAGATTTGTGCAGGAAAACCTATTTGCCGGTAGCTTTTTACCTAGTTATACGCTATAATGAATTTTGGATGAGGAAAACACAGGGATTATTTTCCCTGTGTAAAATGAAAACAGGAGAAAGGTGGATATAGATTATGGAACGTCCAAACGCATGGCTCACATATTCAGATGCTGATATGCAGGATCTGGAAACTGTGGCAAAGAAATATCGTCATTTCTTAAATGTAGGAAAGACAGAACGTGAATGTATCACACAGATTGTGAAAGAGGCTGAGGAAGCAGGCTATGTTTCCCTTGAAGAAAAGGTGAAAAATGGCGAAGCTCTGAAAGCAGGAGATAAA
Organism: Ruminococcus sp. D54t1_190329_F1; assembly: GCF_015551645.1. NCBI lineage: Bacteria > Bacillati > Bacillota > Clostridia > Eubacteriales > Oscillospiraceae > Ruminococcus > Ruminococcus sp. D54t1_190329_F1. Next base: position 26,656 of record NZ_JADNDC010000038.1, on the reverse strand, counting down.
GTTTACCAGGTTGGAATGCAGAAGATCATTGCCCTGTACCATATTGGAGAGGATGATCTGGCACAGGGGATGAATATCCTTTGTGCGCACATTGATTCTCCGAGACTGGATATTAAGCAGAATCCGTTATATGAGGATACGGATCTGGCTTATCTTGACACTCATTACTACGGTGGAGTGAAGAAATATCAGTGGGTTGCTCTTCCAATGGCAATGCATGGCGTAATTGTGAAGAAGGATGGCACTGTTGTAAATGTAACCGTCGGCGAGGATGAGGACGATCCGGTTGTTTACATCACAGACCTTTTGATTCATCTTGCAGGACAGCAGATGGCGAAGAAGGCTTCCGAGGCTGTTGAGGGCGAGAAGCTGGATATCCTGATTGGAAGCCAGCCGCTGAAGGATCTTCCGGATGACAAGAAGAAAGAGGCTGTTAAGGAGAATGTACTTCGTATTTTGAATGAGAAATACGGTGTGGAAGAGGAAGATTTCCTTTCCGCAGAGCTTGAGATCGTTCCCGCTGGCAAGGCTCGTGACTGTGGTCTTGATCGCAGCATGATCGCTGGTTATGGACAGGATGACAGAGTTTGCGCATATACTTCCCTTCTGGCTCTTCTTGAGATGGAAGCACCGAAGCGTACAAGCTGCTGTCTCCTTGTTGATAAGGAAGAGATCGGAAGCGTGGGAGCAACAGGTATGCAGTCTCACTTCTTTGAGAACAGCGTAGCTGAGGTTCTGGATGCAATGGGACAGTATTCAGATCTCAGACTGAGAAAGGCTCTGAAGAATTCCAGCATGCTCTCCTCAGATGTAAGTGCCGGCTATGATCCTGCATTTGCAGAAGCTTTTGAGAAAAAGAACTCTGCTTATCTTGGAAGAGGTATCGTTCTCAACAAGTTTACAGGTGCCCGTGGAAAATCCGGCTCCAATGATGCCAATGCAGAGTATGTGGCAAGAGTCCGCAGGATTTTTGACGACCATAAGGTTTGCTTCCAGACTGCTGAGCTTGGTAAGGTTGACGTTGGCGGCGGCGGAACCATCGCTTTTATCGCAGCTCTTTATGGTATGGAAGTAATTGACAGCGGTGTTTCTGTTCTCAGTATGCATGCACCGTGGGAGGTTACCAGCAAGGCGGATGTTTACGAGGCGAAGAAGGCTTATAAGGCGTTCCTTCTGGATGCGTAAGTAAGAGCTAAAGAAAATTGGAAACGAGACAAAACACGCTCTGCGAGTTTTGATTCGTTATCGCAGCAGTCGCTAAGGTTTCATGCAAGCATGGACTTTGGCTTGTTGATTGTGTAAATTATAAAAATTATCGGGCAGACTTTATATGTCTGTCCGTAATTTTTATAGAAAAAATGTTAGATCCTTTTGAAATGTGTTTTTGAAAATTCTATTAAATGAGGAGAGTTGGATTATGTTGAAAAAACAGGCACCGGGAGAGACCATCCTGAAGGTGGGAGGAATGCTCCTGCTTTTTCTTGGCGTTCTGCTGGCATTTGGAAGTGGAAACAATCTTTCCCTGGTTATGAAGGGTAGCAGTGACAGCGCAGTTGTAGAATATCTGAATCAGAACGGTATGACTTACAGCCAGCTGGTGGCAAGCAATGTGATGGTTCTGGTGGCAGGAGTGATCTACCTGGCAGCTGGCGTGGTTGGAGTGAAACAGGCTGGTAAGGTGGAGAATGCAGGCCTTTGTGTGGGAATGGGAGGCCTTCTTATTGCAGAGGTTGTGGCAGAAGTGATTGTTACTATGATCTTCGGGGATTTCGATCCGGCTTCCGTGATCCGAATGCTGATGTTCCCGGCTATTTATATGATTGGCGCAGTGCTGAACTGGCAGGCGAAGAAAGCCAGGAGATAGGGAGGCACCGTCATGCTGGAAGAAGTTAGAGAGCTCTGATAGAGTTTTTAAAATAGTACCAATCGTGCAAAAAATACCTACAAAAAATATTTAAAAAAAATTTCAAAAAGGTGTTGACAAAACCACAGGTATCGTGTAGAATATCCATTGTTGTGAGGGACAAATACTTCACAAGTAATAAATGTGTGTTTAGCTCAGCTGGATAGAGCGTTTGGCTACGGACCAAAAGGCCGGGGGTTCGAATCCTCTAACACACGTATTTAAGAAGAACCGGAAACCTAGAGAAATCAAGGGTTTCCGGTTTTTTATATCTTTTTGAAAGAGCCATTTTGTGGTGATAAGTCATTTTTGACAAAATTTGAAGGATGATATAATAGAATTGGGCGCTATATCCAAAGGTGATATAGCGCCCTAAAATGTGACTTAATTTGAATGTATTAATAGGATATCCAAAGTATTGTTAAAATTAAGATTTTGAAATAATTTTTCTTCCTTGGAACTGCAAAAAACAGATGGATTTACAATATTGTTTTCCTTACAGAAATCCATTGCTGCTATGCATAGCATTTGCGCAATTCCTTTTTTACGAAATACCGGCTCCACATAGAGGTCGGACAAGATTCCTGCTTCAGAACAGATGGAAGAAGAGAAATATCTTGTTATACTGCACATCCCAACAGCCCGGTAGCCACGTTTGGCAAGGAAAAATGTGGTTTCACCGTTTTGTATTGCGGCAGTAAGCTTGCTGTACATTTCTTCCGTTAAAGCAGGAACTCCGACTTCAGCTCGAAAACCATTTTCCAGTTTTTGAAGCTGCCAGTCTTCAGAATCAGTGAGGATTTCCACTGAGATTGGGGCTCTCTCCTTTGGGGGAAAGAGCATTAGGGGATCACCCCACTGGTCAGAACCATTTTGGACAAACCCAATGCTTTGCCAGAAATGTTTTCGGCGAACGTTGTCGCTATAGTTCAGCTCTGCATAAAATGCCCCTTTTTTTCAGCCCATTTCAGAAGTGCTCTGGCACATTCTTTTCCCATACCATTTCCACGGAATTCAGGGTAAACGCAAAAGTCCATAATAAAACATTTTCCATCTTCGCTTGTGTAAATCACAGGCATTGCAAAACCTACATTTTGTTCATTCTGATAAAAAAGCAGGTAGTAGCAACGATCTTGTGGCCTTTTGTGAATTATCTCCATATGTTGTCGATATTCGACCCCGAGGAAATGATTTTGCTCTCCGTCTACAGAATCAGGAAAAATATCACGTTTGTAGTAATTGTAAAGTTGCTCCCAGAAAGCAGCGATTTCGATTTCTGTGATTGCTTCACGGACAGTAATTCGATTTTCCATTTTATTTCCTCCAGAATTTATTCGGAGGGTTAGGCTTAGGAAGTGTGAACCCTCCACACACGATTCATTTTCATAAAAAAGTCCCCCTTTCGTAAGCGTATTTTGTATTCATACACTGATTGCAGTGTTGATACCAATTATTTCTTTATAAAAGAAGTATAGGCGATAGCTTGTATTTTGGCAATCAGGAATTTATATTAATGATTCTATAAAAGAACAATCCTAACAAAAATTGCTTTTCAAACCAACTGGGATGATGATATAATAAAACTGACAAAAGGAACTATTTTGGAATTTTAAATAATATTATAACTATGGTACAGTAATTCCATCAAAGGAGTGACGCTGAATGATTGATATATATACAGAAAAAAAAGAGTCAAAAGATTGGATCATTCAAAATGATTTATATTTTAATTTGAATACCGGAAATGAAGAAATGACCCAAAATGAGAAAGAACTTATTCAGCAAGTGGATGATGCCAAACTAACTTCAGATAAGCACATCGAAACAAAGTATGGATTGGGTACCATTCGTAATTTATCTTCTGGATGTAAGACGTTGCTCAATATTGTAAAACATCCAGATAAAGTGGTCTGTGTAGAAGAATGCGGGCCGAATGTCCTTAAAATCATTTTTGCAATGGACAACATAAAAATTTATATGTCCAGACCATCACTGGCTGATATTCCGGATAGTGCAAAGTTCAGATTCAATGATTCGGATGTAGTAACTGGCAGTAAAGGGTATAATGCTTGGTGGAGCAGGGAGTATGAAAGGAGAGAAACTGATGATTTATAAAAATATTACGTTTAAAGCGGCTCCTTTTTCCTATGATTTAGTATTTGATGACAGAATTACTCTTGTTGGTGGAGATAGTGGAACCGGCAAAACAGTTCTCTATGAAATGCTGGAAGATTTAAGGTTTACTGATGAGTATAAAAGAATTAAATTATTTAATTATAAATCGGATAATCTTTTGGAGACGCTTAAACAGTGCCGTGGTAATTTTATTGTAATTGACAATGCAGATATTTTGCTTAATGATGAAATCCGAAGATTTATCAATTTTGAATTTTCAAATCAATATATGCTGTTTTCAAGAAATTGTGATGGTCTTAATGTATCAGATAAGAGTTTCAAGATTTTGAAGGTTGAGGGAAATCGGATAACGCTGGAAGAGGAACTGTGATATGAAATACTTATGGACTGAGGATACCGGCGCAGGACTTCATTTCTGGAAATTGGTTAATCAACTTTTCTTTGAAAATGCTCTTGTAGTTGAAAGCAAGGAAAGTAATCAGGGCATTCTGAATGCAGTATCAGATTTAAGACCAGAAGAGGAAGATAAGTATTATATTGAATTTGATTATGTAGTTGATAATCAGGATATCCGTAATAAATATCGTTTGTTGAAATCCATAGCAGAAAAATCAAATGGAAGAATAATAATTCTGGATATGATCTGTTTTGAATATTTGATTCTCGCATTTGATTATCTGGTTCCATGGACTGGTTCTGGAAAGAAGGATAAAATCAGGATTCGTGAAGCTGTTTTGTCGGCAATTGAGGATCATAGAATCAATTTGAGCAAGATTGATGATGAAAAGACGCTGCAGTATCTGGCTGGCTTTAAGAGATATTCTACAGAGCGGGTAATGAAATCACTGGTAGGTGAGTTTACGCAAAATGAGAAGTGGTCTGTTAAAGGGGCACTCATGGGGGAATGCTGGTATAAAAATTGCTGTATATCAGAACATCCGAATAATCTTCGTTGCGGTAAACCTGAGACTGAGGATGGTAATGAGAAAATGAGAATGTTGATTTGTTCAGAAGAAATTCAAAAATTATTGAACGAATTAATTAGGTGAAATGGAAAGGGGGAGAAGCGAATGTTCACAGCATTTAATTCAGAAAGCCTATGGATTGGTACAGACTTGAAAAGATTTAATGAGATCCGAGATGTTTTGGATAGAGAAAACATTAAGTATAAGTACAAAGTAAAAGACCAGCTGGGAGAATGGACAGGCAGCGGAACGCTCAGGGGACGTGTGGGAAGTGCAGGAAATCCAGCGGAGCAGGCCAAGCAGTATGAAATCCTTGTGGATAAGAAAAATCTGGAGCAGGCACGTTTTGTGCTTCAGAAATAATATTATACTTTTTATAAGACACCAAAACCTTAGAGAATGTTCAAAAAGGATTTGGTGTCTTTTTTATGCAGCAAAAATAGAAATAAATTTTATATAATTTTCAGGGTATGCAACGGACGCAAAAATTTTACGTGATATATAGTGAAAAAGGAATGAAGTAACTACAAAAGAGAAAACTGGAAAATATTGTTTACAGCTTATAGCTGAAAAAATTATGGAGATGAGGTAGGATGAATATGATGAAACGAAAACTGTTATTGATTGGAGTATCAGTAAGCATGCTGATTGGTGCAGTTTCAGTAGCTGCCAGTTCTGGAGTTGAATTGCATGAATTTTTCAATGCAAAGGGAGAACGGGTAATGTATCCATATCCATTAGGTACATTTAAGGAAAATCACGATTTGAGTATTGAGGGACCGCAGGATCAAGTATCAATAGGGCAGATTATTGAAACTGAAGACGGTAAAGAACGAGTAATTGCCGTAGATGGACAAGGCAGCTATGTGACAGAGGTATTGGATCAGGAAGGAAAATAAAAAATTCTCTTTTTGCGACCAATTGTAATAAAATACGTGATATAAAGTGAAAAAGAAAGGAGGGCACAGGATGGATGATTCACAGATCATTAACTTGTATTTTGCCAGAGATGAAAATGCAATTATAGAGACAAAAAACAAATATCAGAATATGTGTTATAGGATTGCACAGAATATTTTGTATAACAGGGAAGACTCCGAGGAGTGTGTAAATGATACATGGCTTTTTACATGGAATAACATTCCGCCCAGGAGACCATCTGTTTTTTCTTCCTTTGTTTCTAAAATAACAAGAAATACAGCGATAGACCGCTATCGCAAAAGAAATGCGCAGAAACGAGTGGATTCCCATATGGAGGATATTGCAGGAGAGGTGGAAAAGATTGGAAATGCAATTTCTTCTGACATTGAGGACTACCTGAAAAAGAAGGAACTTGTAAAGTTGTTTGACTTCTTTTTAGGGAAGCTTTCCGAACGTGACCGGGATATCTTTATAAGGCGTTATTGGTATATGGATCCTATAAAAAAGATAGCGGACCGACATGCCTGTGGGGAAAGCAAGATCAAGTCAATTTTGGCTCGCAGTAGGAAAAAACTTTATGGTTTGTTAAAGGAGGCTGGCTATGAAGGAGAGTAAAGGGTGGGAATTTTTAACTGCGTTTGAGGAGATCGATGAGAAATACATCTATCAGGCGGCTAAACCATGGAAAGAAAATAAAATCGTAATAGTCCAGCATTACATAAGGGGGGTGGCCGCCTGCATCCTATTAGTGGCAGTCATTGGCGTTGGTCTTATTCATCAGAAAAAGGTGGAAGCAGCCTGGTATAAAATGACCTCCCTTATTGGGCGGATTTTAGGAATTGAGAAGGGCACAGATGAATATGTGAAAGCAATCCAAAAGACAATTGAAAAAAATGGGATTGCGGTTTCTTTGGAGGAGGTTGCTGCGGATGAAAAAAGTCTCTGGGTTGCATATTCTCTGACAGACGAAAATGACGAAAATGATATTTCCATGAACAGTGTCCAGGCAGCCGTTGATGGGGAGGCATTAGCGTTAGAAAGGCAATATGCGCTTAATAACAGCACAGGATCAGAAAAAACAGCTTCTAAATACTTTGTAGCGAAGTTTAATCGAAGTAAAGCTGATCGTTCCCAGAAATTTGAAATTGAAATAGGAACGTTTCAAAATGAAAATGGGCAGGTTGAAGAGAAGGATGCGTATGAATTTTCATTTACAGCAGATCCAGAAGTTTTGGAAGCGGATACAAAGGAGATTGACATTCAAACCTCCATACCAATTGAGAAAAATCAGACGTTTTTGCTTTCAGAAATGAAATATAATATCTTCGGGTGTACTATTTCAGGATCATTTTCTGATATGGCAGAAGATGATGAATTCTGGATTCGAGGGAAAGACGACTTAGGAAATGAATATGTTTTTGATCTCACTTCCTATGAAAAACCGAATTTGATCTTTGAATTAGAAAATCTTGAAATTCCAAATCATGCAAAACAATTAACTTTGCAGCTTTATCATTTTTCAGGAACTGCAGGAGAAATCGTTTCCTACGAACAGAAGGAATCGGAAGATGCATATATAGAAGAAATCGGAACCGTATATGGCGAAAACCAGGCACCGGAAGATCTGGCGGTTCCGGTAGGTGAGAGTATTACGGTTGATTTACAAAAGTAAATTGGGCACATTTTTGCGGACGAATCACAAGAAACCTCTGTATTGACCGCCTGCGGAAAAAGCGGAAGCATTGAGAAATCAGTGGTTCCGTTTTTTCCGCAGGGGCGATTTTATACCAAAAATCATTTTGTAATTTACATGCCACTTTGCGGTAGATTTCACTTGAATTCGGGTATTGTAGGCTGGTATGAGAAAATTGTAAATACATGGACAGTTTTGGTTTATGTTATAATATCTCAAACTTTGATTCTAAAGTTCACTTCAAGGTACATTCTGTGCCATTTGCATACTCAAGGGGAAGAGGAAGCGTAAAGGGAAAAGAAAAATATAATGCCGTGGCAGAAGTACGCGGCGGTTAAACACGGAGGAAGATATGTGCGGTATCTGTGGATTTACCGGTCACAGGAATGACCAGAAGGCTGTGATCGAGAGAATGATGAAATCCATTGAACATAGAGGGCCAGACAGTGAAGGCTCTTTTTGTGGTGGCGAGATTACCCTTGGGTTTAGAAGGCTCAGTATTATTGACCTGGAGGATGGACAGCAGCCAATGGAAAGTGCAGATGGGAATCTGCAGATTGTTTTTAACGGAGAGATTTATGATTATAAAGAACTGCGGGCCGAATTAGAGGCAGCTGGCATTTCTTTTCGCACCCATTCAGATACGGAAGTGCTGGTGAATACCATTCAGAAGTACGGGGAAAAGGCCTTGGACAAGCTGCGGGGAATGTTCGGATTTGCTGTGTGGAATGAGAAGGAGCAGACTTTGATGCTGGCAAGGGACTTCTTTGGAATCAAGCCGGTGTATTATGCGCAGATCGACGGGCATTTCGTATTTGCATCTGAGATCAAGAGCATTCTGGCGTTTCCAGGGTATAAGAGAGAAGTGAACAGACTGGCGTTGGAGCAGTATCTGTCCTTTCAATATTCAGCACTGGAAGAGACCTTTTTTAAAGGAATTTATAAGCTGATGCCGGGGCATGTGCTTATTTATAGAGATGGAAAATATGAAATAAAATCGTATTTTAAAGCCAGACTTACACTCGGTCAATGGGAAGAAAGTCAAGAGAATTCAAATGTTGGGACTCGCAGGGATGAAAATGTCAATGAGTTAAAAGAAAACAATCCAGACATGCAGCCGCTTCAGGCCAGGCTTGAAACCATCCTGGACGATTCCGTAAAGCACCACATGTTAAGCGATGTGGAGGTTGGCGCATTTCTGTCCGGCGGTGTGGATTCTGGCTATTTGGCAGCAGCTTCCGGAGCAGACCAGGCCTTTACTGTAGGCTTTGACGAAGGCAATCGCTACAATGAGGTGGAAAAAGCTGCCCAGGTTGCGAAAGCAGCAGGCCTTAGGCACCATGTAAAAATCATTTCCAAAGAAGAATTCTGGAATTCCCTTCCAGACGTCATGTACCATATGGATGAACCTTCAGGAGATGCATCCGCAGTTGCCCTTTATTTTCTGGCACAGGAAGCTGCGAAGCATGTGAAAGTAGTGCTTTCCGGCGAGGGCGCGGATGAGCTTTTCGGTGGATATAACATTTACCGGGAGCCGGAAGCTCTGAAAATGGTTGGCTGGATCCCATTTGGAATCAGAAGGGCTGTGGGCCGGCTGGCAGCGAAACTGCCAGATGTGAAAGGCAGGGACTTCCTGATACGCGCAGGAAAGAAAGTAGAAGAACGATTTATCGGAAATGCATATATTTATGGTGAAAAAGAGAAAAATCAGATTTTAAAAGGAGGCGTGACAGGGCAGACAACCCAGGAATTCCTGAAGCCGTTTTATAAAGAAATTGAAAATGACCGTTTCCTTGAAAAGACAGACAGAACTAAGCACACACATAAAGTGTGCCGTATAGAAAAGAAAAGTGGAAGGGATGGATTGGGGAAATCTCACCTTCAGGATATGGAGAAAATGCAGTCCGTAGACCTCAATTACTGGCTTCCCGGCGATATCCTCCAGAAAGCGGACAAGATGAGTATGGCTCATTCCCTGGAAGTGCGGGTGCCGTTTCTGGACAAGGATGTATGGACGCTTGCAGCTGGGCTGCCTAAGGAAGCTAAGATTGCTGATGGTACAACGAAGGATATTTTCCGAAAGGCGGTCTCGAAGTATATCCCTCAGGATACTGACGGAAGGAAGAAGCTGGGATTTCCAATCCCCATCCGTGTGTGGCTGCGCCAGGACGACTGGTATCAGATGGTGAAAGAATTGTTCACATCAAAAGAAGCTGAAGAATTTTTCCATACAGAAAAATTGCTCCAGCTTCTGAGAGAACATAAAGAAGGGAAAAAGGACAACAGCCGCAAGATCTGGACAGTTCTTGCTTTCCTGATCTGGCATCATACATTTTTTTACAAGGAAAGTTCTGAACGTCAGCTGCAAAGTAACTGACTTTCCTATATGGTGATGTCGCCAGAGGTCCCCTGTCCGTTTAGAAATCCTTCCGCTCTGCTTTTCTGGACTTTTTCACAGAATACATTTTCTCATCTGCCAGATTGATATAATCATTCAAGGGCAGATCCGGATCATCGGCAATTACCCATCCGATGCTTGCCTCAATGGGGAAGCCCATACGGCTATTGGCAGAAAACACTTCCAGAGAATCCAGAAGGGTATGAGCCAGCTCCTGTATTTTCTGTTTATTATAATCAGGAATCACGCATACGAATTCATCTCCTCCATAGCGTATGGAAACGGACTCTGCCGGACAGTGCTGCCGCAGGACGGAAGCAATGCTGCTGATAGCAAGATTTCCCATATCATGCCCAAAGGTGTCATTGATATATTTCAGGTGATCTGCATCCACAAACATGATTCCAACTGGCTGATTTTCCTGCATGCACTGATGGAAAAGAGGCATGGCAAGCTTCTCGTAAGCCATCCGGTTGTAGAGTCCGGTGAGAGAATCGTGGATGTAAAGCTGAGAAAGCTGTTTATTCATTTTACGCAGGGTAAGTCTTGCATACAGAGCTTCCATGGAAGTCTGGAGTGCATTTAAGGTTTCGAACAGGAACTGATGCTCCAGAAGATAATCACAATTGGTGATGATCAGAAAGCCAATCTCCCGTTCACGAAAATGCAGAGGACAGAACTGGTAAATATTTTGTCCTCTGGTTGCTTCTGCCTGTGGAAGTAAAAGAATTTCTTTCAGATTAAGGTGAAGCCGGTTCGTACCATCCAGGGGCGGGTAAACCAGTGCCATCTCCTTAGGGTATCCTTCTGTCTGATAAGTATCCTCCGGAAGCTCAGGCAGTGTATCCATATTTTCGCTCATAAAGATATCCGGGTTCAAAAACAGATAAATATTTCCGCAACCATGCTTTGTCAGCCAGTTCTGCATACGTCCTGCAAGCTCTGTGTATCCTGCACAGTCCAGGAGAACACGGTTCAGATCCATCATCCAGTTTTGCATATCGCTCTGACGTGCTTCTGCAACGATGCGCTTGATTACATACTCTCCACGGTCAGGTGGATTCTGGGAAACGCAACCGCAGCTTTCCTGAAAAACGTAGGTGAAAGGTGCGTATATATAAGTTTCCTCTGCATTTCCATTCCAGATTTTTTCCAGCATTAAAAGGGCATTTTCCATGATATCGGCTTTGGAGAAGCCTACCGTGGTAATTCTGGGCTCATAATAGGAAGCTTTGTCTTCGTTGTCAAAACCGGTTACCAGAAAATCCCCGGGAATAGAATATCTGGCTTCCTTGGCGGCCAGACAGACGCCTACAGCTGTATTGTCGTTGACACAGACAAAGGCATCTGGAAGCAGGTTTTTCTCTTTAAATGTGGAAAATGCCTGGATTCCGGTTTCAATTTCATAATTATGATGGATCACGCGCTGCTCCTCGAAAGGAATCCCATGGCGAAGAAGGGCATCCCTGTAAGCTTTGAAACGGAGCTGATTTTCCCTGTTAAATTCTGGCCCGCCGATGAAATTTAAGGTACGGCATCCATGCTCTGTGATCAGGTGCTCAACAATCCGGCTAATGGCTTCGTAGTTGTCAATTCCGGAATGGTACAGTCCTGGAATCTGCTCAAGAAGAGAAATTGCTGGGATGCTGCTGAGCTTCGCGCGTTCAATTATCTCTGCAATCAGGTCTGGCTGGGACACGGTGGCAAGATCCAGAAGGATGCCGTCAAATTCTGAAAAATCCGGAAGCCGTGCAATGTTATATTCTCCTGCATTATGCTTCTCATCCATACTGAAATTCCCAAAGCTCTGAAAAATATATAAATCCATATCTGACTGGTGGGCAGCCATGTAATTTCGATATCCCTGAATCCAGGTATAGGTTACATAACGTCCCCAGCCATCTGTAATAAGTGCTATTTTTTTCATGCAAAAATCTCCCGAATAACAGATTTCACAATGTTGTGAAAAACTATAAACATTGTGAATATTATATCGAATTTTTTATGGAAATGCCACATTTTCTGTGAAAAAATATGTAAAAAATTAAGAAGAAAAATTTGGTAAAGGTGATTTTTAATAAAATAATTTTCGAAAAAGCGAAAATGCAGATGTTGAGAATTATTCTCAATTCCCCTCCTTTTCATAACCGGATAAAAGAGGTATGATAAATATAAGTTAGCATAAACTAACAAAAGACGGAATGGTGAATGCTTGCAATTGTTTTTTATGGAAAATGTCCATGAACGATAACAGTTTACAGGGAGGAAAAGAGATGTTTCTTGAAATTAAAGATTTGAAGAAAGGCTTTGGTTCCGGAGACAGCAGGACAGAGGTTCTTCGGGGAATTGATTTTTCTGTGGAAAAAGGGGAATTCTGCGTGCTTCTTGGACCGTCTGGTTCTGGAAAATCCACACTTTTGAATATTATCGGTGGAATTGATGAGCCAGATGAGGGCTATATTTCCATAGATGGGGAAAAAACAGGAGATATGAAGGAGAAAGCGCTGACTCTTTACCGCCGGAAGCATCTGGGATATGTTTTTCAGATGTATAATCTGATCCCAAATTTAAACGTAAAGGAAAATATTGAGGTGGGCGCATATCTCAGCGATAAGGCACTGGATATTGACGAGCTGCTTCATACACTGGGGCTTTATGAGCACAGACATAAGCTGCCTAACCAGCTTTCCGGCGGTCAGCAGCAGAGAACGGCCATTGGTCGTGCTATTGTAAAAAATCCGGACATTCTTCTCTGCGACGAGCCTACAGGTGCACTGGATTACAACACATCCAAGGAAATTCTGCGTCTGATCGAGCAGGTCAACCAGAAGTACGGAAATACCATCATCATGGTTACCCACAACGATGCCATTAAGAATATGGCAGACCGCATAGTGAAGCTTCGTGACGGTCAGATCCGCAAAAACTATCTCAATGAGTCCAAAGTCGCAGCCGACGATCTGGACTGGTAAGGCGGTGCGCTATGAAGAATCCATTGTGGAAACGTCTTCCAAGAGAATTGAAAAGTGATTTCGGAAAATATATTGTGATCTTTCTGTTTATGACACTGACCATAGGCTTTGTCTCGGGCTTTCTTGTGGCTGATGACAGTATGCTGGCTGCTTATGACGAAGGTTTCGAAAAATATAACATTGAGCATGGCAACTTTACCCTTTCTTCGAAAGCCAGCGAAAGCGATTTAAAGAAAATTGAAAAAAATGGAAAAGTACGAATCTGCGAAAATTTTTATCGGGATGAGGCCACAGATGCGGATCTGGACGGAAACGAAGAGGAAACCATGCGTATCTATCAGGAGCGTACCGATATGAATCTTGTGTGCCTGATGTCAGGGGGAATGCCAGCTGCAAAGAACGAGATTGCCATTGACCGGATGTATGCAGATAATAACAAGCTGAAGGTTGGTGACAAGCTGAAAATCGCAGGAGAAGAACTGACAGTTACCGGACTGGTGGCATTACCTGACTACAGTTGTTTATTTTCCGATAACAGCGATATGATGTTTGATGCTGTAAAATTTGGCGTGGGTATTATGACCGAGAAAGGTGCGGATGCTTTTGGAACAACCCATCTGGAGTACCGCTATTCCTGGCAGTATGAGACTGCACCAAAGGATGATATTGAAGCGAAAAACATGTCAGAGGATTTTCTGGAGGTTCTGGTCAAATATGGAAATGTGACAGGTTTTATCCCGGCCTATTCCAATCAGGCCATCACTTTTACCGGTGAAGATATGGGCGGTGATAAGGCTATGATGGAGGTGCTGCTGTATATTCTGATCGTCATCATTGCTTTTGTGTTTGCAGTTACAACAAATAATACCATTACAAAAGAAGCTTCTGTGATCGGGACTCTGCGTGCTTCCGGATATTCCAGAAGAGAACTTCTGGTCCACTATATTTCCATGCCGGTGATCGTAACTGTGGTTGCTTCTGTTCTTGGAAACGTGCTGGGCTACACCTCCTTTAAAAATCTTTGTGCAGGTATGTATTATGGCAGTTACAGCCTGCCGACCTATGAAACACGCTGGAATGCAGATGCATTTATATTGACCACAGTGGTTCCGGTAGTGATCATGCTGGGAATCAATTTGATTCTGATTTCAGGGAAACTGCGTCTTTCTCCTTTGAAATTCCTGCGTCATGATCTGTCTGCTTCCAAACGGAAAAAAGCTGTGCGTCTTCCGGACTTTAAGTTTTTCAACCGCTTCCGGCTTCGTATTATCCTGCAGAATAAGTCCAGTTATCTGACTTTGTTTATTGGAATCTTTTTTGCAAATGTACTGCTGCTTTTTGGAATGATGATGAAGCCGCTTCTGGATCATTATCAGGAAGAAATTTTGAAGAACATGATCGCGCCGTACCAGTATGTGCTGAATGTACCGGAGGAGCCAGATGAAGATGAGAAATATACGGTTATGGGAATGTTGCAGAAATTTCTTACTCCATCTTTGAAAACAAATGAGAAGTCAGCAGAAAAATTCTGCCTGAATTCCATGAAAAATGTATTGCCAGATCAGGAAGGAGAGACCATAACGGTCTATGGAATCGCGGACGACAGTGCGTATGTAAGCGCGGAACTTCCAACTGATGGAGTTCTGATTTCTGACGGTTATGCAGAAAAGTATAAGATAAAGACCGGAGATACCATTGTTCTGAAGGAAGCTTACGGAAGTGAGACTTATGAGTTTACAGTGCAGGGAATCTACGATTATCCGGCATCTTTGACGGTATTTATGCCGATTTCCTCCTACAGGAAAACCTTTGGGGAAAAGGAAGATTACTTTAACGGTTATTTTTCCCGGGAAAAGATCACAGATCTGGATGAGGATCTGATCGCAACAACAATTACGGAGGACGATCTGACAAAGGTCAGCCGTCAGCTGGATGTGTCTATGGGAGAAATGTTCCAGCTGATCAATATATTTGCAGTTGTGCTGTTTGCCCTCCTGATCTATCTGCTTACCAAGCTGATCATTGAGAAAAATGCCAATGCCATTTCTATGGTAAAGATTTTGGGGTATGAGAACCGGGAGATCAACAGCCTGTATCTTACATCCGCTACGTGGGTGGTGATCTTGTCCATTTTACTTAGCCTGCTGCTGTCTACCTGGACGATATATGGAATTTACGGATATCTGATGTCATCCTTCTCAGGTTGGCTGACCTTATATCTGAAACCAGCGGTTTATCCGGAGATGTTTGCGATGGGAATGGGAGCGTATGTGCTGGTAGCCTTGTTGCAATTTAGAAGGATCAAGAAGATTCCAATGGATGTGGCGCTGAAGAATGTGGAGTAAGAGAATTATAAGAAAATAGAATATTGGAGGATATTGGGGCAGACTTCTATTTCTTCGGGAGTTTGCCCTGATTTATGCTGAGCATTTTATTTTCGGCAATACGTTTTGAGGGTTCGGGTTAATAGTAGCAGCCAGGTTGGAACGGTGTTTTGTTTATTGAGAGATTTATTCATATTTTCATGTTGTGATTTGACAAAGTTTCGTATATACTTTCCCTTGTAGCCCAAAGTGGATATTTTGTATCCGAGCGGGACTTGCTGCGTATAATAATGAGAGCAGGTGCCCACACATTTTTTCAGAAGAGGAGATACGAACATGGATTACGCAAAAGAATCCTTAAAGATGCACTATGAGTTAAAAGGTAAAATTGAAGTTGTTTCAAGAGCAAAGGTTGATTCCAAGGATGCTTTAAGCCTTGCTTACACCCCTGGTGTTGCACAGCCTTGCCTTGAGATTCAGAAAGATATTAATAAAAGTTATGAACTCACCAGACGTTGGAATACCGTTGCTGTTGTAACAGATGGTACCGCAGTTCTTGGTCTTGGAGATATCGGTCCAGAGGCTGGTATGCCGGTTATGGAGGGCAAATGCGTTCTGTTCAAAGAGTTTGGTGATGTAGATGCTATTCCACTTTGTGTTCGAAGCAAGGACGTAGATGAGATCGTGCAGACCGTTCGCCTTCTGGCTGGAAGCTTCGGCGGTGTAAACCTGGAGGATATTTCCGCACCGAGATGCTTTGAGATTGAGAAGAAGCTGAAAGAGTGCTGTGATATTCCGATTTTCCATGACGACCAGCATGGTACTGCAGTTATTACGCTTGCAGGTGTGATCAATGCGCTGAAGGTTGTTGGCAAGAAAATCGAAGACATTAAGATCGTTACTTCCGGAGCAGGAGCTGCCGGAATCGCGATTATCAAACTTCTTATTTCCATGGGACTTAAGAATGTTATTATGACAGATCGTAAAGGTGCAATTTACGAAGGCCGTGAGGGTCTGAACCCAATTAAGGAAGAGATGGCGAAGATCACAAACGCCAATCATGAGAAGGGCTCCTTGAGTGAAGTGATCAAAGGCGCTGACGTCTTTATCGGTGTTTCCGCACCTGGAACCCTTACTCCGGATATGGTTCGCACTATGGCGAAAGATCCGATCATCTTTGCCTGCGCAAACCCGACTCCTGAGATTTTCCCGGATGAAGCGAAGGCAGCAGGAGCAGCAGTAGTATCCACAGGTCGTTCCGACTACCCGAACCAGGTGAACAATGTTCTCTGCTTCCCGGGAATCTTCCGCGGTGCCCTTGATGTCCGTGCATCCGACATCAACGATGAAATGAAGATTGCCGCAGCTTACGCCATTGCAGGCCTGGTAAGCGACGAAGAACTCTGCGCTGATTATATTCTGCCGGCAGCATTTGATTCAAGAGTGAAAGATGCGGTTGCGAAGGCTACTGCTGAAGCTGCCATTAAGAGCGGAGTGGCCAGGATCTAAAATTCTTTATATATCCGTTTGTTTTCTTCTGCGGAGAATAACTTTAAACGATGCCCGATGCGAATTGCCTTTGAATCCGTTCCATGCCCGATCAAAGGTGTTTTCGCAACGGGTGTCTTTTTTTCTGCGAATTCAAGAATCAGTTTTGCCATATCTGGTTGACAGTTATCCGCCTCCATTTTCGTAAATGTTCCTAACAGAATCCCATTCACCTTCTTAAAAACACCCATCTGGCTCAGCTGGCTTAAATAAGTCACCATCTGCGGCAGTTTTCCTCCAAAGGATTCCAGAAGTAGGATTTTCTCCCGCATATCCGGCCAGTAAGGCGTACCTGCCAGCTTCAAAAGGCAACGTATATTTCCCCCTACCACAATTCCTTCCATATGAGTCCCCCGCACAAATTCATAAGGAAAGTCATAAAGAGAAGAGGCATCTGCCAACGCAGTACTAAGCCAGTCCGTTATCTGGGACTGGCTGTGATCGTAGGTGAGATTTCGTATCTGGTACAGGACAGATGATTTCCCTGTTCGGGCATAAATGGCATTTATAATTGTTGTCAGATCACTATATCCCCAAAAATGCTTTTTTTCGTAAGCAATGGTCTGAAAATCCAGATAGGATAAAATCTCGTTGGCCATATCCCCGCCAGATACGTCAAAAATATCCGTGACAGAATCATCCTCATAAAATTTCATAAGAGCCCCGGCACGCTCCTTGGCAGTTCCAGCCTGTCCGTTTTCATCTCCATAAAGATAAGGGCTAAGATCTACTTCTAGTCCGGATTTTTCCAGAATCTGCACCAACATTTTTATTGTTTCGGCCTGTTCTGGCCTAAGTCCGTTGGAACAACAGACAATCCCGATTTTGCTTCCCTGTTTCATAAAAAGTAATCCTTTCTTTTCAATAAAGTGCATGTGATTTTTTTATACATGTAACTTTTTCACAGATTTTACTATCTAAAACAATGTATGAAGAATAAAAATACGCTCATTCAACACTTTTTATCTTCTTTTACATTATAAACAATAATTCCTCATAAATCCACCATTCATCCTGGAGCGTGTTTGAAAAAGCATTCCCGTAGTTGATGTTCACTGGTAACGTTTCGCAATCTGTACGCCCCACTTTGCGGTATATTTTGTAGAGATTTTTTTTAACACACTCTGGAATCCCGAAACATTTTCAAAAAGCACTGGTCAAAATTTACGAAATTGCAGTGAAAAAAAATGAGAAAAAAGTGCAAATAAATTATTGACAGCTTATATAAATTAGAATATACTAATCAACGTAAGCAAAACATAATAATGAATAGATGTTTCTAAAGCACAAAAAAGGAAGGATGATATGATGCCGTTATCAATGGTAAACGAAGGAGAGCCGCAGGTGATTAAAAAAGTCGGCGGTAAAGAAGAAACCCGTAAATTCCTTGAAAATCTTGGGTTTGTACAGGGAGCTACAGTAACCGTTGTAAGTGAGATCAGCGGTAACATGATCGTGAATGTGAAAGATTCCAGAGTTGCCATTGGCAAGGATATGGCGAATCGGATCATGGTCTGAAATCCAGAAAAAAGGAGCAAGTATTATGAAAACATTACGGCAAGTTGGCGTAGGTCAGACTGTCACAGTGAAGAGACTGCACGGCGAAGGACCAGTAAAGAGACGTATCATGGATATGGGAATCACCAAAGGGGTACAGATCTATGTACGTAAAGTTGCACCGCTTGGAGATCCTATTGAGGTAACCGTGAGAGATTATGAACTGTCTCTGAGAAAAGTCGATGCAGAAATGATAGAGGTAGAATAAGTACTGTACAGGATATAGTACTTTGCTGTGTGTACATAAGGGAAAAGTTACTGGTCACATATTTTTGAAAAACATTTTACAAATGTTGTCATATGAACAGTGGTAAAATCAGCACAGCATGAAATTGCATGTTCTGGAATAGAATGGGCAATTTTTTTTACCTTGTGGGTTAGCGAAACCTAATATAAGGTTGAAAAGCTAACAAACGAAAGCTGATTAAAACAATCGGCAGCACAGGGCAACTAAAATCAGCAGAAGCTGTATATAATAAGCCCGGAAAAAGAAAATCTGGAAAGAAAGAGGAGGCATGAAAATGTCGATTAAGATTGCACTTGCAGGTAACCCTAACTGCGGCAAGACCACATTATTCAATGCACTGACCGGCTCTAACCAGTTCGTTGGTAACTGGCCCGGTGTAACAGTAGAGAAAAAAGAAGGTAAACTGAAAGGTCATAAGGATGTAACCATCATGGACCTTCCTGGTATTTATTCCCTTTCCCCATACACACTTGAGGAAGTGGTTGCCAGAAATTACCTGATCAATGAAATGCCAGATGCGATCATCAACATCGTAGATGGTACAAACCTTGAACGTAACCTGTATCTGTCCACACAGATCATGGAGCTTGGTATTCCGGTGGTTATGGCTATTAACATGATGGATCTTGTTCAGAAATCCGGAAACAAGATACATATTGATAAATTAAGCAAAAAACTTGGCTGTGAAGTAGTTGAGATTTCCGCTCTTAAGGGAACCGGAATCATGAAAGCTGCTGAGAAAGCAATCAGCGCAGCACAGAGCAAAAAGAAAACAATTCCGGTTCACGAATTTGCACAGGATGTTGAGGATGCGATCAAATCTGTTGAGAATAAGCTGACAGGAACTGTTGCAGAGGCTCAGAAACGTTTCTTTGCAATCAAGCTTATCGAGAAAGATGACAAGATCGTAGAGCAGATGAAGAGCGTTCCGGATGTGTCTTACGAAGTAAAGGCTCTGGAAGATAAATTCGATGATGATACAGAGAGTATTATCACAAACGAGCGTTATGTATACATCTCTTCCATTATTGGACAGTGCTATACAAAATCCTCTACAGGAAAGAAGCTTACAACCTCCGATAAGATCGACAGAATCGTAACCAACAGATGGCTGGCGCTTCCGATCTTCGCAGTTGTAATGTGGGTTGTTTATTATGTGTCTGTAACCACTGTTGGAACTATTGTAACAGATTGGACAAATGATGTACTCTTCGGTGAGATTATTCCTCCGGCAGTTGAGTCTGCTCTGGAAGCTGTAAATTGCGCTGCATGGCTGCAGGGACTGATCCTTGACGGTATTGTTGCCGGTGTTGGCGCTGTACTTGGTTTCGTACCGCAGATGCTGGTTCTGTTCCTGTTCCTTGCATTCCTTGAGTCCTGCGGTTACATGGCTCGTGTTGCATTCATCATGGACAGAATCTTCCGTAAATTCGGTCTTTCCGGAAAATCCTTCATCCCAATGTTGATCGGTTCCGGATGTGGTGTTCCTGGAGTTATGGCTTCCCGTACAATCGAGAACGACCGTGACCGTAAAATGACAATTATGACCACAACATTTGTTCCTTGTGGTGCGAAGCTCCCGATCATTGCAATGATTGCAGGTGCATTCTTTAACAACAGCGGATGGGTTGCGACAAGCTGTTACTTTGTTGGTATCGCAGCAATCATCTGCTCCGGTATCATCCTTAAGAAAACAAAAATGTTCGCTGGCGAGCCGGCACCATTCGTTATGGAGCTTCCGGCATATCACTGGCCGACAGTCGGCAATATTCTGAGAAGCATGTGGGAGAGAGGCTGGTCTTTCATCAAGAAAGCTGGTACCATCATTCTTCTTTCCACAATCGTTCTCTGGTTCCTCATGGGATTCGGCTGGGAAGGCGGTTCCTTCGGAATGGTAGAAGAACTGAACAACAGTATTCTTGCCAAGATTGGTTCTGCTATCGCCTGGATTTTTGCTCCTCTTGGATGGACAAAAGCAGGAGAGGGCTGGAAGATGGCAGTTGCAGCCGTAACAGGTCTTATTGCAAAAGAGAACGTTGTTGCTACATTTGGTATGCTCTTCGGATTTGCAGAGGTTGCAGAGGATGGAGCTGAGATCTGGGGAAATCTTGCACAGGTTATGACTCCAATTGCAGCTTACGGATTCCTGGTATTCAATCTTCTTTGCGCTCCGTGCTTCGCGGCTATGGGTGCAATCAAGAGAGAGATGAACAACGCAAAATGGTTCTGGTTTGCAATCGGTTATCAGTGTGGTCTTGCTTATGTAGTTTCACTTTGCATTTATCAGATTGGTACACTGCTTACAGGCGGCGGATTTGGAATCGGAACTGTTGTAGCATTTGTTCTGGTTGCAGCATTCCTGTACTTGCTGTTCAGACCATATAAAGAGAGCAACAGCTTAAAAGTTAATACAAAGAGTATTGCTTAAGCAAAGTTCTTAAATAATTCAGCCTGTATCCCTTAAAGAGATACAGGCTGGAATTTTTATATAAGGGGAAATCACAATAGTATTTCGGTTTGGAAAAGAGATGTTCTGCAGCAGTGAAGGCGCGAACCGTTATGATTTCTCTTTATATAGAAATTCCAGCTCCTGGCATAAAATCACACAGAAATCAAAAAGGATGGCGATGAAAATGATGAAAAATGCAGTTGAAGAAAAAGCATATGAAAATCAGGAAGCATATCAGCGCACACAAATGCAGAAAGATATGATTTTTGAACGATTACGCGAACAGGGCTGCAGGATCACCAGACAGCGCCAGCTGATCCTGGATATTATTCTGGAGGAGGAGTGTTCCTGCTGCAAGGAAATTTATTACAAGGTGCAGGAGAAAGATCGAAATATTGGACCGGCCACAATTTACCGCATGGTAAATATGCTGGAAAAAATCGGCGCCATCAGCCGCAAGAACATGTACCGGATTTCCAGCTGTGAAGCATGCTGCCAGGAAAATGGCTGCACTGTAAGACTCAGCGATGATACTGTCTGTAAGCTGCCTTCTGAAGTCTGGAAACAGGTTGTAAGAGCTGGATTGAAAAATATGGGCTATATCGGAGATCAGGATATTGAAAGTATTGAGATGACCATGTCAAAGTGCAGGGCTTGAAATCTGGCAGTGACAGAATGAAGGCATATAAAAATAGCAGTTATCTGGGGAAGAAAACTAGATTTTTTTTCAAACACGCTCTAAAACAGGGAGATAATGAGAATATTTCTCGATAAGCAAAATAGCACTGGGAATTTCAGAAAAACTGATATATAATACCAAAATATTGAAAAACAATTAACAACAATAATGTTTCACTATAAGGAGGAATTTAATCATGGCAAGTTTTAAATGGGACAAGACAGGACTTTTTGCAGCAGGTGTTTTATTCGGAACTGCAGGTATCAAGTTTCTTTCCAGTAAAGATGCGAAAAAAGTTTACACAGAGTGCACAGCAGCTGTTTTAAGAGCAAAGGACTGTGTAATGAAGACGGTTACAACTGTTCAGGAAAATGCAGGTGATATCTATGCAGATGCACAGCAGATCAATGAGGACAGAAAAGCAGCTGAGGAGCCGTTTGAGGATGAGGTAGCTGAGAGCGAGACTGAGTTTAAAGAAACTGAAGAAGCTGAGACAGAGGAAACTGCTGAGTAAGATGGCAGTGAAATACATTGCAAACATATTGGGGACTGCCGTTTTTGCGACAGTCCTCTTAATCGTTGCTGTTCGTTCGAAAAGTTCTGCCGGATATTTTGGGTGAACAAATTTTACTGAAAACGCGAAGAGTGTAGCGCGAAGTGATTGTGGTGAACGTAATGAACAGCAACTTTTGCTTTGAAGAAAAAGTAGGTGAACAAGTTGAAATTTACAGTTAAACATGAGAAAAAAGGACGTATCAGAGTCCATCTTTTTCAGAAATATATGAATTTTACCCAGGCAGATACCCTTCAGTATTACCTGGAAAATCTGGATGGAGTAAAGAAGGCTCAGGTTTTTAACCGTACCAGTGATGCTCTTATCTATTACACTGGAGAGCGAAATGAACTGTTAAAGGCAATTCAGGCATTTGGTTACAGCCGTGTCAGCGTGCCTGCCCAGGTGCTGGAGAATTCCGGAAGAGAATTAAACGAGACTTATAAGGAGAAGCTGGTAAATAAAGTTATTTTCCATTACGGACGTAAGCTGCTTTTGCCATATCCATTGTCTGCAATCTATACCACTGCAATGTCTGTGAAATACATCTGGCTGGGGGTTAAGACACTCTGGAAGCGTAAGATCGAGGTTCCGGTTCTGGATGCAACTGCAATCGGTGTTTCTATTTTCCGCGGCGACTTCTCCACAGCCGGTTCTGTTATGTTCCTGCTTGGAATCGGAGAATTGCTAGAGGAGTGGACCCACAAGAAATCTGTGGATGATCTGGCACGTACCATGTCTCTGAACACTGGTAAGGTATGGCTTCGCAGTGAAGGAACAGAGGTGCTGGTGGACGCAGACAAGATTCAGGCTGGTGACCTGGTTGTGGTACATATGGGAAACGTGATCCCATTTGACGGTTTGATCGCAGAGGGCGAGGCTATGGTAAACCAGGCTTCCCTGACTGGTGAATCTGTTCCTGTAAGAAAAGTGGAAGGAAATTCTGTATACGCAGGTACGGTTGTGGAAGAGGGCGAGGCTGTCATTACTGTAAAAGCAGTTGGTGGTTCCAGCCGTTATGAGAAAATCGCAGCCATGATTGAGGATACTGAGAAACTGAAATCCGGTCTTGAGAGCAAGGCCGAGCACCTGGCGGACAGACTGGTTCCATACACACTTGGCGGTACTGCACTTACTTATCTGCTTACCAGAAATGTAACCAAGGCTGTCTCCGTATTGATGGTTGATTTCTCCTGTGCCCTGAAGCTGGCAATGCCGGTTTCCGTACTTTCCGCTATCCGGGAGGCAGGAGAATACAAAATCACTGTGAAGGGCGGTAAATTCCTGGAGGCAGTTGCGGATGCCGATACGATCGTATTTGACAAGACTGGTACTCTTACCAAGGCAGAACCTACAGTAGCTAAGGTTGTCCCATTTAACGGACAGAACGAAAATGAATTGCTAAGAATCGCAGCTTGTCTGGAAGAGCATTTTCCTCATTCCATGGCGAAAGCTGTTGTTGACGCAGCGAAGAAGAGAAAACTGGATCATGAGGAAATGCATTCCAAGGTAGAATATATTGTAGCTCATGGTATTTCTACAACCATTGAAGGGAAAAAAGCAATCATCGGAAGCTCCCATTTTGTATTCGAGGATGAGAAATGCACCATTCCGGAAGGCATGGAAGAGAAGTTTAAAAATCTTCCAAATGAGTATTCCCATCTGTATCTTGCAATTGAAGGCAGTCTTGCAGCTGTTATCTGTATTGAGGATCCTCTCCGTGAGGAAGCTCCTGCAGTTGTAAAAGCACTGAAGAAAGCCGGATTTAGTAAGGTGGTTATGATGACCGGAGATAGTGAGCGTACAGCCAAAGCAGTTGCAGCCAAGGTTGGCGTTGACGAATATTATTCCGAGGTTCTTCCTGAAGATAAAGCAAGCTTCGTGGAAAAAGAGAAAGCAAAAGGACGCAAGGTTGTCATGCTTGGTGATGGAATTAACGATTCTCCGGCACTTTCTGCAGCTGACGCAGGTATTGCAGTAAGTGAAGGCGCCGAAATTGCAAGAGAGATCGCAGACATCACTATCGGTGCGGATAATCTGGAAGGTATTGTAATTCTGAAGCATATCAGTGACGCGCTGATGAAGCGTATCCACAATAATTACAGAACAATCGTAGGATTTAACACTGGCTTGATCCTGCTGGGAGTTGCCGGAATCCTGCAGCCAACTACCTCCGCGCTGCTTCACAATACTTCCACACTGCTGATCGGTATGAACAGTATGAAGAATCTGGTGGGCACTGAGGAAATCTGAACAGATGTGTCGCGCATTGCGGGCATTGTAAAAAAAATCGGGTTCTGATTGTGGGAATGATTTTTCAAACACGCTCTGCGGTAATAGTGGAACTTCTGAATATAATCAGAGAGTTAATGAGACTGTTTTTCATTAGCTCTCTTTTTTTTGCTTAGTACTTGACAGAAATAAAGAATTAGTGTAAACTAACATCATAAAAGTTAGCATAAGCTAACCAAAGCGTAGAACTATAAAAAAATATATAATCAGTACCTTTTACATAAAATGCAAAGGACTGCAACAACTAAAACATATTTCAGAAGTGCAGGCGTTACTGGGAAGGTTGTAAACAGTAAACGAAAAGCTTCTAATTTTTTCAACAAAGGGTTAGAATAGACTAACGAAAATAAGGAGAAAACATTGCATGGAAGCAGGGAGTTTTCTTCATTTTCAGAAGCTTCAGGAAACCCGGAAAGGACAATTTACATGAGTATTGTAATTATCGGCGGAAATGAGAGAATGGTATGTCAGTATACCGATATCTGCAAAGACTATGGATATAAGGCGAAGGTTTTTCCAAAAGAGAACGGCGCCATCCGTAAAAAAATCGGATGCCCGGATCTGATGGTGCTTTTTACCAATACAGTGTCCCATAAAATGGTCATCAGTGCATCCCAGGAAGCAAAGAAAAACAACATTCCGGTAGCACGCATTCATACCAGCAGCGCAAGCGCTTTAAAGTGTGCGTTGGATGAGCATGCAGTGATGGCATAAAAAAGATAAGGAGTTTATCATGATCGAGAAATGTCTCATTGAGCACTGTGCTCCCACCCTTGCTTCATTAAAAGCAGCCAATCTTTTCAATGCCTGTTGCGAAGAGGGAGAAAATATAGACCTTCAGATTTCCTGGTGGAATCAGCTGATGAATCCAAAGGGCGTGAAGCTGCTGGCACTGCGCAGCCGTGGAAACCGTTCTCTGGTTTATGTATACCGGGAAAAACAGCTGGCACGGAATCTGAATCGTCCTGGAGTTGCCCGGTTTCTGGAAAAATATGGATATGAAAATACAGAACCGGAACAGTGCCTGGCGTTACTGAAGAAGCGATTTGAGGCATCAGAGGATTTTCCACATGAGATTGGGATTTTTCTTGATTATCCACTTGGAGACGTAATCGGTTTTATCCAGAATGGCGGACAGAATTATAAATGTTCCGGCTGCTGGAAAGTATATTGTAATGAATGTGAAGCATTGAAAATGTTTCAGAAATACCATAAATGCCGTGAAGTTTATCGGAATTTATGGGCAAAAGGCAGGAGTGTTCTGCAGCTGACAGTGGCTGCTTAACATACAATGAAAGTCCCTTATGGGTGATAGCTAAAAAGCGATAAGAGTCGCGGAAAAGCTGATTTTCGTTACTAAAGTGCCGGATGTGGAGGAAACAAACATAAATGATCTCGCAGACCGGCAATAAAATTATAAAAGAAAGAGGTTAAGTGAAGTTATGAGTAAAGTAGCAGTTGTATATTGGAGCGGAACTGGTAATACAGAGGAAATGGCAAATAAAGTAGCGGAAGGCGCAAAAGCTGCAGGAGCTGAAGTAGAAGTGATCAGTGCAGATGATTTTGAGGGAACAGACATCAGCAGTTTTGACGGCGTAGCTTTTGGATGCCCTGCAATGGGAGATGAGGAGCTTGAGGATACTGTGTTCCAGCCGGTATTCGAGGCATGTGAGTCAAAGCTTGCAGGCAAAAAAGTAGCTCTTTTCGGTTCCTATGGATGGGGAGATGGCGACTGGATGCGCAGCTGGGAAGAAAAATGCCAGAACGACGGCGTAACACTTGCTGTTGCCAGTGTGATCTGCAACGAAGAGCCAGATGATGAGGCTCAGGCAGCCTGCATCGAGCTTGGAAAAGCTATCTGCTGATTGGAACTGTTTTTGAAAAAAACAGAATATAGATTATTATAACAATAATAACATTTACAGCCGCTATTAGTGCAAATTGATATGATACCTCTAAAGTAGACAGATTAAATATAAAAATCTGTTACTTTGGAGGTATTTTTCATGCCAAAATCAA
>NZ_JADNDC010000037.1:0-40475 GCF_015551645.1 Ruminococcus sp. D54t1_190329_F1 | reverse complement strand
ATCAATATAACAAGCCCCAGCAAAAAGCCGGGGCTAATACTTCAATTATTTTAGGACATTTTCAAAAACGCTTGACAAAAATTTTTATTCTACTTTTTGAAGTTTTGACATATCCAATCCATGCCGGATCATCATCAGAATATCCCATTTTTAATTCTATGTACATTAAATTGTTAATCATTCTTATTCTCTCCTGATTCCAAATTTTGCAACATCTCAACAAACTGGAAGCTGTAAACCTGATTGTTCCTAAATTAACTGTGGCATACCATTGATAAACATATGCCATGCCTGTCATTTTTCGCACTAAGTTTCCATCCGTGCATTTCAACGATTTCTTTTGAGAGGGCAAGCCCTATTCCGCTGTTTCCGTTTTGTCCCGTATGAAAACGTTCAAACATATGGGAAAAATCCTCTGTGCTAAGTTCTCCTCCATCGTTCCAGATGGAAAGGACTTGATTTTTCCACGATATTTCGATTTGACTACACGCATATTTTACGGAATTAGTTATCAGGTTAGCAACAGCGTGTTCCAGCTTCTCCGGGTCTCCGTTGACATATCCTTCGTCCAGTTCTAACGATACTGAAAGGTTTCGCCTGTTCACAATTCCTTCAAGCGGCATCAAAATATCTTGAACCAGTGATGCCATTTCTATTGGTTCACACTTTAATGGTTCCGTACCGCTTTCCATTTTTGATAAATACAGGATATCCTCAATAAGTTTACTCATACGCTCCGTCTGAGACACTATCATTCTGCCCGCTTGAGAATAATCGGTAATGACTCCCATTTCAATCTCCTCCGCATATCCGCAAATTGCCATAAGCGGGGTTTTTAATTCATGAGATGTATTTTCAAAAAAGGTCTTCTGAGCTTTGTCATTTTGTTCAAGTTTTTTCCCGAGAAAATATCCAATGGCAGCACCGAGAGCGGCAATGACAAAAGCATCCAGCAAAATACCAAAACTGATTTCTTTTACGAGTTCTGGTTCGCCGGTAACATCCACATAAGCAAGTAATCTCTCATTGCCGTCTTCGTAATACTCTGTTCTGGCTTTCATATAATAAGTTGCTTCGTTAATTTTTGCCCTTTGTATTTTATCAGACGGGTGTGTTTCATACCAGTCAATAAGTTTCTTCTCTTTGGGTGTCAGAATCTGATATATGTCATCCCTGTTTTCTGAATCTGCCCCCATATATACAAGTGAGGCATAATATAAAGAGCCCGTATCATTTTCAGATTCGTAATTCAAATATTCGTCTGAATCCAAAGTAAAAGCGTATTTAATTGCCTTCTCAGCTCTCAGCTCTATTTTTTTATTAAAAACTATGTTCAGAATCAGCAGGCTCAAAAGCATGGCTGCCATAACGGCGGAACCTGTAAGTGCGGCAATTTTATAACGTGTCTTATTCATTACAATCCTCCAGTTTATAGCCATAGCCCCAGACAGCACTAATGCGAACTTTGCTGCCTGCTGTCTTCATTTTCTGCCTGACTCTTCTTACTGTCTCATCGACAACTCTGGTTTCTATCTCCGTAGAATCTATTCCCCATACTTTGTCGAGAATTTCATTCCGGGGAACTGCCGTTCCACCATGTTCCATAAGACATCCCAGAAGCGAAAATTCTGTCATAGTCAGACCAATATCATGTTCTTTCACAATGGCATTATGGTTCTCC
Source organism: Ruminococcus sp. D54t1_190329_F1 (assembly GCF_015551645.1). Lineage (NCBI taxonomy): Bacteria > Bacillati > Bacillota > Clostridia > Eubacteriales > Oscillospiraceae > Ruminococcus > Ruminococcus sp. D54t1_190329_F1. The sequence continues at coordinate 38,794 of NZ_JADNDC010000037.1, read as the reverse complement.
CATGAAAAACACACATCACCAAAGGAAACATCTGCCTTTACCGGTATATTCATTTCAACTCTTCGGAACAACGCATTTACCCGGACAACAAGAAGTGACGGCGAAAATGGCTTAATCAGATAGTCATCCCCTCCATACATAAATCCCTTCATATGGTCAGACTCTGAATCCTTTGCCGTCAAAATAATAATAGGAACTGATGATATTGTCCTTAGCTTTTTACATATGGAAAGACCGTCTGAACCCGGCATCATAATATCAAGAATAACAAGATCACAGGGCTTCTCCTGAAAAGCAGAAAAGAGTGTATCACCATTCTTGTATGCTGTTACCTCATATCCGGCATTGGATAAAAATTCTGTGAGTATTTCTCGTATATCCTGTTCATCATCTGCCAAATAGATTTTTTTTGCCATATCTTTAACCCCATATGAGGGGAGTCCCTCAGAAATTCTGTGAGACTCCCCATATTATATCTTTCAAAATCAGTATATCTGTATTTTAGTTGCACCCTGCTTTCTCTTCAAGAGCGATTGCCTGTGCCTCCAAAGCATCAATCTCATCTAAATACTTCGCATAGCGAGAAGCAAATTCCTCTTCAGAGAGGTTATCAGAGCCGTTATAAATATTGTCATAGATTGCATCAATTTTATTGTAAATACCGTTAAGCTGATTGACTTCATCTTCGCTCAGATTTCCATAGTATCCCTCATACCACCCCGCTTTCTTTTCAAGCGTTTCAATCTGTGCGTTCAGTGATGTAATCTCGTCATCATACTTTGCATAGCGGGCTTCGATCTCATCGTCTGAAAGATCATCGTCCGTCCACACTTCCGCATCAATTTCTTCGATTCTTTCATATGCTTTCTGAAGCTGTTCTGCTTCCTCTGCGGTGAGCTTGCCTGTATCATACAGAGCACTATACTCATCCTCGGAATATTCATATTCCTCGTTGTCGATCCACCCAGCTTTTTTATCAAGCTCCTCAAGGCGATCCATGAGGGTATCGGTTTCATCCTGATACTGATCGTATCTGGCATAGATATCCTCATCAGAAAGACCATCTGCATCTTTCATTACCTCTTTGTCGATAGCGTCAAGTCGGTCATAAATGGAGTTAAACTCTTCAATCTCCTTCTGAGTGAGAGAACCATAATCTACATTTGTTTGTGTTACCTCTGATGTAGTCACTGTCTCATCCAGTGTCTCCTTCTGGGCAGCCATGGCAGGGATACCTGCGGATGTAGTCATTGCTGCTGCAAGTGCTATTACCATTCCTCTTTTGAATAATCTGTTCATCATTTTAGTTCCTCTTGATTTTTTATTTACCAGTTGTTCGGTATGGCTAAAGTATAGCTCAGGCAAATGTAAAAATATCCTTAGAACAGTCATGAAAATGTCAAGAAAGTGTAACAGCACAAGATTTCCTATAAAACCATATTTACTCTCGCCTCTTAAGGGTTACAATCTTTTTTCAAATACCCACAATTTTTCTAAATCTGCAATTCCGATTTACCTTCACTTTATTTTACCATAGTGCTTTCTAAAGTGCTATTCTAATATATACAAAAGTGTAAAAGAGCGATCTTTTCTCTCACCCTCACACATATACCATGTTTTTCAATATAATCTCTTCTGCACTAACTTTTATATTATTCATTAACCCAACCCACTTCATCTGATCCTGTACCTTTAATTCTTCAGTTACACCCTTTTTTCTTCCATCTGTTTCATAAGCATTTCCACCTGTTCTCTGGCTTCCTGATCTGTCTGATTCAGATGTTCATTCAGTTTCCCAGTCAATAACAGATACTGATACCTTGCTGATCTGTGTTCTTTTAAGAACTGCTTTCGTAACATTCCATATTTTCCATATGTCGGTTCTTCTTCGTTCAAAACCAGATCCGGCAAATAGTAATCTCCATGCAATGTATAACTCATTCCTTTTTTCTCATCATAAATCTGTTTTCTCATAGCTTTAAATCTCCAATCCTTTGTATTTTGTTTTATTCTTTTTACGTTGTTGGTTTTCCATCTGGCTCTTTTGAGTAGCCCATACCAACTGTCTCAGAACACTTCCCTTTGGCATTTGCTCCATTCGACGTTTTTCTTCCAATGCATTTTGTTCTTTAATGTCCTGCTGTACCACAGGCAGATATGCGAAGGTTTTCATTTTCTTCCCATACCTGCCTGTTTTTAATTTATTTGCTATTCTTTACAGCCTTATTTTAAACTTTTTACTCAACAGAAAAACCCCGGAAACCTTACGGTTCCGGGGTATCTTACGTTTGGACACATGTACCTTACGGTACTCAATATATATAATTTAAGATGTTATGCTAAATTATTCGATAACTGTAGCAACACGTCCTGATCCAACAGTACGTCCACCTTCACGATACTTTAATCCCGTTTTATCTCATATTTTTTATGGTTTTCTCTCCAAAATATAGTGAAAAACGGCTGATTTACACCATGTATTTTTATTCGCCTGATTTCTTGGCACCGTTTTGGCACCGGAAAATACTCAAAAAATTTTCTTCTACAGTTGCTGGATTCTGCTCTGCCAATTTTATATTGCACCGACAGTTTCAGACTGTTATAATCAGAACATGGGTGCTACCATAACGGTAGGCGGTTAGTCCTTCTCCAGAGGGACTGTGACCCTCTGATTACATAGAAACCTGTAAAGGAATCCAGTGGAAAGGAGGGCTAAGCCAATGAGTATTGTGGACTTCATAGCAGTAGTGAGCTTCGGCTTAACCTGCTTTAGTATCGGATATACATTAGGCAAAGATAATCATAAACCACAAAAATAACCGCCCCAGCCTGCAAACTGAACGGTTATTTTTGTAATCAATAAGTATGTGGACTAACCGTCTATCGGTAGCACTCTTTTTCTATAATCATATTAGCACGCATCTGTGGAAATGTCAAAAATTTTCTTCTTTCTCAACTACATCTATTTCCATACATTTTTACAACCTATTTCAAGTGTTCCTCAAAAATTGATTCGAGTTTCTTATTCCCCCTCAAGAATTCATACTCTTTCTTATTTTCAATTTCCGAATACAATTCACGAACAAAATTTTTTCCAAGTCCCGAAAAAGCTTTTCCCTGTGCAGTATCTTCATACCTGTAATACAAAGGGGATTGTGTCATATTCCAAGGCTTCTGTGATTCACTTAATAATCGCTTAATTAACTGGATACATTTTTCTACATCTTTTCGATATCCAGCAATCAGCAGATATGGAACTGTGTTGCCATAATTCCATAGTCCAAACAATGATATCATGTGATCTGTAATCTCAGCAATTTTCTCTGCTTTATCATGATTTCCTGTCTCTTCTTCCATTTCTATTAACTTATACAAGTAGCTTTGGATATTGATAACTGCCTGTAGCAATTTCCCTTCTAAGAATAATGCAGCAGTATCTGTTCCTTCCTGATGTGCTAATACACTTGTTTTCATAATCGTTGCATCAATTACAGTATCAGGAATTTTTTTCAAAAGGGCATTTGCTTCTTCATATTTCTCCATTTGGACATATTTTGTTGCAAGTATAAAAACGCTTGAATTTCTCACTCTTTCATCCTGACTATCTGCTGTTCGTTCCAGCCACTCAATAATAGCTGTATTATATTCCATTCGTTCTTCGTCATTAAGATCTGACAAAGTCAAAGATCCGTTCAGAACGGTTGCGATCGTATATATTAATAAGTCGCAATGAGGATACTCCTGTATTTTACGAGATGCCATCTCGAAAGCCTCTGTAAAGCTGTCCAATGAAACTTCCGAAAGTTCATTCACAAATTGTCCAATCTCTTTTTCTGTCAATTCTTCATGAAACGAAAACAATTCATTCATATCAATTTTCAATAGTCGTGCCAAAGCTGGAAGTAATGAGATATCGGGATATGTATTTCCCTTTTCCCATTTATTTACCGCTGGAGTAGAAACACCCAGATAATTTGCCACCTGTTCTTGTGTTAATCCCGCAGTTTTTCGATAGTTTTTTATCTGCTCACCAATACGCATTGTTCACACCTCCTGTCCTTATTTCCATTATAGCGTTCCCAATACATGTTTACAATTGAGCCTTTGTTTACTTATTACTTTCTTTTTTTAACTTTCAATTAATTTTCTCTAATATTTATATCATCAGCAACAAACTGCCCACAAGTTTAAGAACGGGCTACTAACCCTCAAACGACAGTGTATTACATTGCATCAACTAAACCAACCTTGTTATCCTGAATCACCACTCCTTCATCTTCGCTTCATGCCTATTTTTCATAATTTGCAACTGGTATATAATGACAGGGATTAGAAAAATCACAGCAACTATGCCTAAAATAACAGACCGATTTACAGTAGCAAATACCGCGAGCATAAGCATTAATAAAAGCCAGGGATTTCGCAAATTACTGTAATAATTTGCCCTATCTTCATAGGACGTATGAAGGTCAAAAGGTTTTCCATCATTTTCTTTTTCTACAATCAGCAATTCCCTGTTAAATGTTGTAGTGTTTGTTGCAACACGACCGCCAATTTCAGCCCACGGACGCCAGCGAACTTTACCAACAGAATAATTAAGATTGATATTTTTATAGAATACGGAATATCCCATTTCTTCCAAGAAATCATGGTAATCTTCAGCATTAGCTTTTGATTTTTGTCCTATAAACTCCACGCAATATTGAACTTGACCTGGCTTACATTTTTCAAATTCATAGAGTAATTTTCCCGTTCGAATAAGGCGATAACCTTTTTCAGCCATCTTATTCAGCCAGTTTTTCTGTACCGTTAATAGCCCACCAAAAAAACGATAACACTTTTTGCTCATAGTGTACCTCCTACAATTCCGCTTGCAATACCTACAAGTTCACGAAGTCTGATAAGTTCTTTTTCAGCTATCTCCTTTCCTTTTACAGTGATAAGATACTCTTTTTTTCTACCTTCACTATCTCCGAAAAGCTCAATCCATCCCTTTTCCAGCATTGAATTTAATGCACCATATAAAGTGCCTGCTCCCAATGAAAGCCGCCCACCTGTTTTTTCTTCAATGAACTGCATGACAGCATATCCGTGTTTAGGTGAATAGAGTGAAAGCAAAATATAGAATGTCACTTCTGTGAGTGCACCACTTTTCACATTATCCCTCATGGCATTCCCTCCTTATTACGGTTACTGTAATAACTATATCAGTAACCGTAATAAAAATCAAGAGATGTGAAATAAATCTTAATAAGCCGGATAGTATTATGCTTTTCCTGTTCAGTCCTTTACAAACAATACTTATATATAAAGTATTTCTCTCAACACCATTTCTTCTGCACTAGCTTTTATATTATTCATCAGTCTAACCCACTTCGTCCGATTCTGTACCTTTAATTCTTCAGTTACGCCCTGTTTTTCTGCCATCTGTTCCATAAGCATTTCCACCTGCTCTCTGCTCTCCTGATCAATTTGATTCAGGTGTTCCGTCAGCTTTCCAGTCAACAACAAATATTGATATTTTGCTAATCTGTGTTCCTTCAGAAACTGTTTCCTCAGCATTCCATATTTCCCATATATCGGTTCTTCTTCATTCAATACCAAATCCGGCAAATAATAATCTCCATGCAAAGTATAGCTTAATCCGTTCTTTTCATCATAAATGTGTGTTTCCATAATCTTATCTCTCCATTTCTCTGTTTTTTGATTTAGTTTTCTTACGCTGCTGATTCTCCATCTCGCTTTTTTTCATTCCCCATGCCAATCTTTCATGAATATTTCCCTTCGGCATTTGTTCCATCCGTCGCTTTTCTTCCAGGACTTTCTCGTTTTGAATATCCTGCTGTACTGCTGTATCTACAGTTTCTATTCCAAGAACACGCACAACACGATCATACCTATCAGAAACACCTTGTAATATATCTTTTTCTTCTGACAATTTCTGATTATCTTTACGTATATCATCCAGTTCTCTCTGAATAGCATTATATTTTTGTTTCACCTTTTGATATTTTCTCTTCCAACCTTCCACCTCTTTCGTGAGTTCTTTAACCTGAGCCGCCATTACAGCAACCTTATTCTTTATTTGAAGAAACAGTGGTTTAATTTTTTTATCTCGATAGGTTACTGCCCGTTCTAGCGTGCCCGCCTCCGGCAGTAACATTTTAACCGTTCCATATTCTTTGATTTCTTTGCTCACACTATCCATAATCGGTTGTAGCTGTTCTCTGCGATCTTCCAGGCTTTTTAGTTCTTTTTCTGCGCTCCCTGCCTTTTGTTCTGCTTCTTGCTTCGCCTTGATTGCCTGTTCCTTATCGTCTTTTAAATTCTGGATATCTGCTCTGGATTCTGCAATTTGTGCTGTTAATTCTTCTTTTTCAGCAGTTAGATGCTCTTTCTCCTGCTCCAATTCCTGTACTTCCTTTTTCCGTTCTTTTTTCTTGAAGTTATAGACATCCAGATGTTCCTCATGAGTACCTTTCTGTTCCCATTCAATTCCATACTGCTTTGCAGTCTCTGCCAGAACTTCTTTTTCATGATTTATCCACTGATTCAGTTCCGTATCATGCTTATTTCCACCTTGAAATCCAAGACTTTTTAATGCCTGTTTCAGTGAAACTCTGGTATCCATTCCTTTTCCTTTCCAGTCCGTCACATAAGGAATAAAGTCAATATGGAGATGTGGAGTAGCCTCATCCTGATGCAGATAGCAACTAAATACCCGAAGTGTCGGATTCCGTTTCTGGAAATCTTTTACATACTCATCCAGTACGTTTACAGCCAGATCTCCTGCTTCTGTTCCAACAGCCATATCTTCTCGGTTTCCAATCTGGAAAATCACTTCATGGAACAACTTTTCCTGTTTTCCTTGGCGAATCTTTTCATAATAATTTGTAATCTGCCGATCTTTTCTTTTCCCGACATTATACCGTTCTACAGCTTCATCAAACAGCTCTTTATAGACTTCTTTCAGATTCTCATTCCGGTAACAAATATTTAATTGCACTCTGTCTGGATCAACATTTTCTGCTATAAAATCTCGTCTGTTATGAGCCAGAGACCCTGTCCCGATCATACCACTGATTGTTCGTTTCATCGTCATATTCCTCACCCCGCTTTCTAAAACCAGTGCCAGACATGGCACATAAATTTGTATCTTTGCCAGCTATAGTATAAAAAGAAATATTCGCCGGATACGGCGGTTTTGTTACTTTTGTCAAAAGTAACGCAAAAGCACTTTCGACAGCCGTACCGTCCATCAAAAGTACCCTTGCGCCCTCCGGGGGTACAGAGACCTTTACTCCGGTATCCTTGCCCGAATATATTCCAAATCACCACAATACGGTGTCCCTACAAGATACCATTCTCTTGCAGGATTCATTTCCATTCTGGTCTGAAACCATTCATCATCAAGCAACACTTCCAGGTATTCTCCACAGTGAAATCCTGTATCAATCCATAGATCTGATGATAATAATCCATATCTTTTGTTATAACTGTTATATCCTAATCTTCCTTCTCTCATTGTGCCAATCTCCTTTCATCTACCGTTTCCGCAGGGGCGCCCTGAATCAGGGCTCCCTTTTGAAAATTCTCTTCTACGCCAGTCAACTCCCGACTACACCTTACCAACATTCTCCTTATCTGCTATCTACAGGTGCGTGACACGCTCCTGTAATAAAGTGTTCAGAAAGAACCTTTACCATCGAAAGTTCTCCGGTATTCCCCGTCTGTCCAGATATTCCTGCCGGAACTTTTCTCTTTCTTCTTCCGTTGGTGCTGTTTTGGATTTGCTGTATACTTCACGATTCACCATTGCATCCAGTTTTTTCTCCAATCCCAACCGGATTATTTCTTCACCATCGTAGTTATCCATCAAAAAATATTGCAAGAGCTGAAAGAATAACTCGTATGGAATCTGTACACTTTTATTTTGCATCTGTTCTCCTTTCAAGGTAGCAAGATTCCCTCTTCTTAAGAAATGGTAATCTTGCCATCTTCCATTTTTATTCTGGCAACATCCAATACCATTGCTTTCCACGTTTTACGGAATCAATTTCAAGTTCCCGTTTGGCGTTCCATAGCGTTTTACTTTTGATTCCTCTGGCTTCTGCTTCTTCTGCAATTTTCTTCTGAGTCATTCCTCCATTTGCCAGTATCTCAAGGAGAAATTCTTTTGCTTTCCGACTTTTCTGTCCTCTTCCGTCTCCATTAAGAAGTTCATCGGCACTGATATCATATTCTCCAATCCATTCAAACCCATTATTCTTATCCAGTCTGAATGCAATGGACGTTCCTTCCGGTGCAAGAGAACTCTTCGTATGACATACCACTCTTACTTCCGGTTCATCTTTCACTCGCCCGACAATCAAAACACTTCTTGCAGCAGCCTGAAAATCAATGGAGCCAAGTCCTCGATAAGAAGATTTGCCGTTGCTGTTTTTGTTCATATGACCGATTAAAATGACTGCACAGTGATATTTTTCTGACAGCACTGCGATACGCTTCATCAGTGGTCTGATCTCATTTGCCCTGTGCATATCTACGTCCGCTCCCAGAAAGCCCTGTATCGGATCAAGAACAACCATTTTTGCTTTTGTCTGCACGATTGCTTCTTCCAATCTGACATCTGCCATTGTCAGTGGCTGGTCACTGTCATCAATCACCAGCACCTTTGAACAATCTGCACCTGCAGCAAGTAATCTGGGTTTGATAGTATCTCCAAGTCCATCTTCTGCTGTCTGATAGATTACATTTACAGGTGACACAGAAGACTGTTCCTGCATATTATCTTCAGCATCTAAATCTTCATTCTCACTATCGACTTCATCACTTCGTTTTTCTTTTGTTTTCGTTGTATCAGTAACAGGAAGAATCGGCTCTCCTCTGGTCAGTTTTGCAATAATCTGAAGTACCATCGTTGTCTTGCCTTCTCCTGGATCTCCCTGTATAATGGTCACTTTTCCATAAGGAATAAACGGATAAAGCAGCCATTCTACCTGTTCCACCTCTACTGAATCCATATTGATCAGTTTCAGTTTTGGTTCTATTCTACAATTCTCAATTTTATTTTTTTCATTCATATTCATTCCATCATCTCCTCCTGCCCTTCCGGGCAAGTCTCTGATGAACAGATATTCGGGAATTGTCGTATTTCCCGATTCGTGATATACTGAATCTGCCAAGATGGTATATCAGTGAATCTGATTATCAGAGAACTTGCTCAGATTATTTATCTGGGCTTTTTCTTTTGCCTTTTCAACATTCATCTCTTTCTTCTCCCAATCCGGTAACAGCATTTCCATTTTCATTATCCAGAAGATTTGCAATCTTTCTCTGCTGATTTGGATAAAGATGTCCATAAGTGTTCAATGTGATACGAATATCTTTATGACCTAATCTGTCCCGAATCAATAACGGTTCCACACCTTTCTCAATAAGATAAGCCACATGGCTGTGCCTGATATCATGCACTCGAATTTTCTTCACTCCTGCCAGCTCAATCTGCCGTTTCATCTTATGCTGTACCGCTTCTTGAACAACCGGAAATAATCTTTCTGTATCCGGCATTCCGTAATGACCATCTACAAATTCCTTAATTTCCTCTTTCAGAAATTCCGGAATTTCGATTGTCCGAAAGGACTGTTTTGTTTTCGGTTCTGTGATAATATCCTGCATTCCTGTCCGGTAATAAGTCTTATTGATACTAAGCTGATTCTTTTCAAAATTGATATCAGCTTTTGTAATCGCAAGCAGCTCCCCGATCCTGCATCCAGTCCAGAACAGCATCTCAAACATAAGATAATATCTTGTTCCCGGCTCCATTGTCTGTATAAACTGTTTGTACTCGTCCAGTGTCCAGAAGTTCAAACTTCTTGAATCTGAATTTCCCATTCGTTTCACTTTCTTGCATGGATTAACCGGCAAGTCATAGATTTTAGCTGCATGTGTAAACAGACTGGTCAACTGATTCTGAATCATTCTCAGATAAGAATCTGAATAGCCTTTTTTCTGAATTTCATTCTGCCACTGAATAATCTGTGAAGCCTTGATTTCACTCATCATCTGATTTCCGAAGTATGGAACGATATGCTGTTGCATCATATATCTTTTATTTTTGATTGTTCGATCTTTCAGATCATTTTGTTTGTCTGAAAAATAAATCTCAATAAAATCGCTCAGCTTCATATCCATACTTCGCTCATTGCTCAACTTTTTGCTTCGTTCAAACTCCAATGCTTCTCGCTTTGTTTCAAATCCACGCTTTCTGCGTTTTTTCTTCTCACCCATGACATTTGTCTCAAACCACTGGGCTGTCCATTTTTTTGTGTCTTTTTCTCTGTAAGCCATATTGATCCTCCCTAATTTCCTGCTATTTCATAGCCATACATCTTTTTTGCCCAAAACGCCTTTGGTATTCTGCCAGCCATCGTAATATATCCCTGTGCAGATAATTCTTTATTCATAGCTTTCACCAGTTTATAGGCATGAGATTTTGAGCAGTTTAATTCCTGTGCCACTTCATCAGCACTCATCATATAATTGTAACTTGCCATATTGCCTCCTCCTTTCCTCTCCAGATATAGAATACGTTTACTGTATTTCTATATCTGTACGATTTTCGTAAATTGATAATATCATGTATTTCTATCGTTGTCAATATTTCGTAAACACATTTTTACGAACTTCGTACACTATTTTTTCTTTATTTTATTCCACGTCTGTGTTATGATATTTTATAGATTTATGTTTTTCGTAATTTTCTAATATATGAAAAAGGAGGATTCTATGGGTGACGGTAAAAATTTAAAGAAATATCTTGATGAAAAAGGCACAAATGTCCGCAAAATTGCAAAGGCAACCGGAATCAGTGCTACAACCTTATATTCAATTATTCAAAAAGATTCCAATATTCGATTTGATTTTGCATTAAGACTTGCGAATGAATTGCAAATTGATGTGAATGAGATATGTTCTGCCAGTCCATTTTCTGGCACAATTAAGGAAGAAGAGATTTATCCTACACTTCCAGACGGTTTGAACGGAGCATTAGATGCAAGTCGTGTAAAGACTTACTTAAAAAATTCCATGTATCCGCTGATGTACCTTTTCGGTAAGAACAGTATGCCTGATGTAGATAATCTGCTTACATCATTCTATCAGCTTGATGATGAAGCCAGACAAGAGGTTGTGGAAACAATACGTCTGAAGCTGCAATATCATCGTGATCCGGAACGTGCTGAACAGATCAAACAGATCAAAGGCTGGTAAAAAAATTACTCCTGTGAATAGCAAACATTCGCAGGAGTTTCTTTTTGGCACCGTTTTGGCACCGCTAGCCTTATTTTTCAATTTTAAATTTATCCGTATTTCATCTTGCTGATAAATATTTCACTGTTTCTAATCTGATAAATTTACGAACAATTCTTTTCTTAGAGTACAGAAAAACCCCGGAAACCTTGCGGTTCCGGGGTATCTTACGTTTGGACACAACGTTATCTTACGATAACAAATCTATATTCAGATTGTATTACTCGATGATTGTAGCAACACGTCCTGATCCTACAGTACGTCCACCTTCACGGATAGCGAAAGTAAGACCCTGGCTCATAGCGATTGGGTGGATCAGTTCGATTGTCATCTCGATGTTATCTCCAGGCATGCACATCTCTGTTCCTTCTGGAAGGCTGATAACACCTGTAACGTCTGTTGTTCTGAAGTAGAACTGTGGACGATAGTTGTTGAAGAATGGTGTATGACGGCCACCCTCGTCTTTAGTCAGAACGTAAACCTGAGCTGTGAATTTTGTATGGCATGTGATTGTTCCTGGTTTAGCAAGAACCTGTCCACGCTCGATCTCGTTTCTCTGAACACCACGAAGAAGTGCTCCGATGTTATCACCAGCCTGAGCCTCATCAAGAAGTTTACGGAACATCTCGATACCAGTTACAACTACTTTACGAGTCTCTTCTTTGATACCAACGATCTCAACCTCATCAGATACGTGAAGAACACCAGCCTCTACTCTACCAGTAGCAACTGTTCCACGTCCTGTGATAGAGAATACATCCTCTACAGGCATAACGAATGGTTTATCTGTGTCACGCTGTGGATCTGGGATATAGCTGTCAACAGCATCCATAAGATCCATGATTCTGTCGCCCCACTCACCAGCTGGATCCTCAAGAGCTTTAAGAGCAGAACCTTTGATTACCGGGATATCATCTCCTGGGAAGTCATACTCGGAAAGAAGCTCACGAATCTCCATCTCAACCAGCTCAAGAAGCTCTTCATCGTCAACCATATCACATTTGTTCATGAATACAACGATGTAAGGAACACCAACCTGACGAGCAAGAAGAACGTGCTCTTTAGTCTGAGCCATAACACCATCGGTAGCTGCTACAACAAGGATAGCACCATCCATCTGAGCTGCACCAGTGATCATGTTCTTAACGTAGTCAGCATGTCCTGGGCAGTCAACGTGTGCATAATGTCTCTTCTCTGTCTGATACTCAACGTGTGCTGTAGAAATTGTGATACCACGCTCTCTTTCCTCTGGAGCTTTATCGATATCTTCGAAGTTCTCTACTACGTTTCCTGGAACTCTTTCAGCAAGAACTTTTGTGATAGCTGCTGTTAAAGTTGTTTTACCATGGTCAACGTGTCCAATAGTACCAATGTTACAATGCGGTTTTGTTCTCTCAAACTTAGCCTTTGCCATTTTAAAATGTCCTCCTTGATTAGTTGGCTCATTCTCTATAAAAATAGAGCGCCATATCGATTTTAAACTTGCTATCCTTGATTATATTGCAAATCAAGGATATTTGCAAGCTTTTTATTGTTTCATGTGAAATCCTGATTCAGCCTGTAGTTAAATCAGTCTTTCTTTGCCAGAACTTTTTCCTGAACACTCTTTGGAACTGGCTCGTATTTCTCGAAGAACATGGAGTAGTTACCACGTCCCTGAGTTCTGGAACGAAGATCTGTTGCATATCCGAACATTTCGGAAAGCGGAACATATCCACGGATCATCTTACCTCCGCCGATATCATCCATACCTTCGATACGACCACGACGGGAGTTGATATCACCGATAACATCACCCATGTAATCCTCTGGTGTGGTTACTTCAACCTTCATGATAGGCTCAAGAAGGATTGGAGCTGCCTTCTGCATAGCATCCTTGAATGCAAGAGAACCTGCAATGTGGAATGCCATCTCAGAAGAATCGACTTCATGATAAGATCCATCGTATACATTTGCATGTACACCAACAACCGGATATCCACCAAGGATACCAGCCTTCATAGCCTCTTCGATACCTTCTCCTACAGCCGGGATATATTCCTTCGGAATAGCACCGCCGACAACAGTAGACTCGAACTTGTACAGTTCTTCGCCGTTGGCATCCATAGGCTCGAATTTAACTTTACAGTGACCATACTGTCCACGACCACCGGACTGTTTAGCATATTTACTGTCTACGTCAACAGCCTTGGTGATTGTCTCTTTGTAAGCAACCTGAGGAGCACCTACGTTAGCCTCTACGTGGAACTCACGAAGAAGACGGTCAACGATGATCTCAAGGTGAAGCTCACCCATACCAGCGATAATGGTCTGTCCTGTTTCCTGATCTGTATGTGCACGGAAGGTCGGATCCTCTTCTGCAAGTTTTGCAAGAGCCTCACCAAGTTTGCCCTGTCCTGCTTTTGTCTTAGGCTCGATAGCCAGCTCGATAACTGGTTCCGGGAACTCCATGGACTCAAGGATTACTGGATGCTGCTCATCACAGATTGTATCACCAGTTGTGGTGAATTTGAATCCGATAGCTGCAGCAATATCACCGGAGTAAACCTTATCAAGCTCCATACGCTTGTTAGCATGCATCTGAAGGATACGGCCAACACGCTCTTTTTTGCCCTTTGTAGAGTTATATACATAGGATCCGGAATTCATTGTTCCTGAATATACACGGAAATATGCAAGTTTTCCAACGAATGGGTCTGTCATGATCTTGAATGCCAGAGCGGAGAACGGCTCTTCATCAGAAGAATGTCTCACGGTCGGGTTTCCATCCATGTCAACACCATCAATTGGTGGAATATCTGTTGGAGCAGGCATGTACTCCAGGATAGCGTCCAGAAGTTTCTGAACACCTTTGTTTCTATATGCAGAACCGCAGCATACCGGAACAGCTGTACACTCGCATGTACCTTTTCTCAGAGCTGCTTTCAGTCTGTCTGTGCTTGGCTCTTCGCCCTCAAGATATTCCATCATGAGATCGTCATCCAGCTCACAGATCTTCTCGATCAGTTCTGTATGATAAAGCTCAGCATCTTCTTTCATGTCTTCCGGGATATCGGTGATAGTGATATCATCGCCCTTCTCATCATTGTAGATGTAAGCTTTCATTTCGAATAAGTCGATGATTCCCTTGAAGTCATCTTCTTTTCCGATTGGCAGCTGCAGGCAGATTGCATTTTTACCAAGACGAGTCTTGATCTGCTCTACTGCGCCGTAGAAGTTTGCACCAAGGATGTCCATCTTATTGATGAATGCCATACGTGGTACATTGTAGGTATCAGCCTGACGCCAAACGTTCTCAGACTGTGGCTCAACACCACCCTTTGCACAGAATACGCCGACAGCGCCATCCAGTACACGAAGGGAACGCTCAACCTCAACAGTAAAGTCTACGTGGCCTGGGGTATCAATGATGTTGATACGATGCTCCAAAGCGCCTGGCTTCGGTTTGCAGTTCTCTTCCAGTGTCCAGTGACATGTTGTTGCAGCGGATGTGATTGTGATACCACGCTCCTGCTCCTGCTCCATCCAGTCCATGGTAGCAGTACCTTCATGAGTATCACCAATCTTGTAGTTGACACCTGTATAGTACAGAATTCGTTCTGTAAGAGTTGTCTTACCTGCATCGATATGAGCCATAATACCAATGTTTCTGGTTCTCTCGAGCGGGTATTCTCTACCTTCTTTTCCAGCCAATGGATTTTCCTCCTTGATTAGAAGCGATAGTGAGCAAATGCTTTATTTGCTTCAGCCATCTTATGCATGTCTTCTTTCCTCTTTACAGATGCTCCGGTGTTATTGGCTGCATCCATAAGCTCGTTAGCCAGTTTCTCTTCCATGGTCTTCTCGCCTCTCTTGCGGGAGAACATGGTGATCCAGCGAAGAGCCAGAGCCTGACGTCTGTCAGCTCTTACCTCGATCGGAACCTGATAAGTAGCTCCACCGATACGTCTTGCTTTAACTTCAAGCTGAGGCATTACGTTGTTCATTGCCTCTTCAAATACTTCAATTGCTGGCTTGCCAGATTTTTCTTCCATTCTGGCGAATGCTCCGTAAACAATTTTCTGTGCAACACCTTTCTTACCATCTAACATGATGTTATTGATAAGCTTTGTAACAACTTTATTGTTGTACATCGGGTCTGCCAGAACGTCTCTTTTCTGAGTATGTCCTTTACGTGGCACGTTACTTCCCTCCTTAATCATCCTGATTATCTCATCGGTACTCACGCAGTAAACTATTGCATGTTCGCACTGGTAATGGTCCTATATTTAACCCGCAACCGACAGGGTATATGGAATACCGTACAAATCTCTATAGTCTCCGCAGCAATACGGATGGATTATTTTTTAACTTTCGGTCTCTTAGCGCCGTATTTGGAACGGGCCTGTTTTCTGTTAGCAACACCTGCGGTATCAAGAGTACCTCTGATGATGTGGTATCTTGTACCAGGTAAGTCCTTAACCCTTCCTCCACGGATCAGAACAACGCTATGCTCCTGAAGGTTGTGACCTTCTCCTGGGATGTAGCTTGTTACTTCGATTCCGTTGGAAAGACGAACTCTGGCGATTTTTCTAAGAGCTGAGTTAGGCTTCTTAGGAGTAGCTGTTTTAACAGCTGTGCAAACGCCACGTTTCTGTGGTGCAGACTGCTCAACTGCTTTCTTTCTTAAAGAGTTATAAGTTCTCTGCAGAGCCGGAGCTGTAGATTTCTTAACAGCTGTCTGGCGTCCTTTTCTTACTAACTGGTTGAATGTTGGCATTCCATTTCACCTCCCGATTTATTTCTCCATAGATTGTTCTATGGGGTTTCCTTGCGGTTGCTATTATCTTAGTAAGCGCGGAAAAAAATGCCTTATTTCGCACGCTTTTTGATTATATCCTGTCTGCATATCTCTGTCAAGGTGTTTTTCATCAATTTTTCCTTATTTTTTCAAGGTTTTTACAATTTATCACGATGAATTATAAATAGGTTTCTTCTTATTAAAATGTATTTTATTATCAAGCTGTGGTAAATGAATTCAGATGAAATATACATAAACCAGATGTGCGAAATTGCGTGAACAAATTTTTCACCTTCTTTAAGAACAGTTGTGAAAACCCAACTTTACATTGCATTCACGTCTCCGCATTATTATAATAAGAAAAAAAGAACTGTTCAGTACCTTCTCAGTATACGCTTTGTAGAATACTGCCAGCTGAATAGTTAAAAAATCATTACGAACAGGAGCATACATATGCGTTTTCCAAAAGCAATTGCTAAATCCAAGGGATTCTCCCGGATTTTTGCATTTGGACTCATAATTTTTTCCGGAGCAGGACTTATAAATCTGTGCACAGTCTGTGCAGAGACCACTGACGAGCTTCAGGGGCCGCCTGTGGTCCAGTCACATATAATCGGTATTGATCCCGGTCATCAGGGTCCAAATGTGGATATGAGTGACCTTGAACCTCTTGGTCCAGGTTCCACAGAAATGAAAGCCAAAGCCTCAACAGGAACCCAGGGAACTTTTTCCGGTCTGCCTGAATACCAGCTGAATCTGGATGTTTCTTTGAAGCTGCAGCAGATTCTGGAAGACCGTGGCTATCAAACAGTTCTCACCAGAACGGATAATGATACTGCCATCAGCAATAAAGAGCGAGCTGAATATGTAGCTGGACAGGGGGCTGAGGTTTACGTGCGCATCCACGCCAATGGTGCTGAGTCTTCCTCTGCTGCCGGTGCACTTACCATTTCTCCCTCCTCTTCCAATCCTTATGTATCCCAGCTCTATGATGATTCCAACAGCCTTTCCCAGTGCATTCTGGATGCCTATTGTGACGCAACCGGATTTGAAAACCGCGGCGTAACATATGCCGACAATATGACTGGAATCAACTGGAGCACCATTCCGGTAACTATTGTGGAAATGGGATTTATGACCAATGAATCTGACGATCTGAAAATGAGTGATCCGGATTTTCAGGACACAATGGCATCCGGAATCGCTGATGGGATTGATGCATATTTTGAGGAAAAATAAATCTGGATTTACTGCCATAAAATAATGTCTCTTCCAGATATTTCATCGATTCGAAAGGAGAACTTATGAAAAATAATAGAAAGAAACAAACCTCTTCTTATCTGCTGATTTTTCTTGGCATTGTCGCTGCTTTACTGATTCTTATCATTCTTTACCTTACTTTCTTCAGAAAGGACAGCCAGAGCAGTATTAATCTGACAAAAAATGATTCAGCAACAGACCAGAC
The DNA here is from genome assembly GCF_015551645.1 of Ruminococcus sp. D54t1_190329_F1. Classification (NCBI taxonomy): domain Bacteria; kingdom Bacillati; phylum Bacillota; class Clostridia; order Eubacteriales; family Oscillospiraceae; genus Ruminococcus; species Ruminococcus sp. D54t1_190329_F1. The sequence continues at coordinate 21,239 of NZ_JADNDC010000037.1, read as the reverse complement.
TGAAGATTTCACTGACGGTGAAACTTTCGGATTTACCTCTGGTGACGAGACTTCTGATGACGCCGACCAGAGCGGCTTTATTTCTGATGATGGAAGTTCCGACAGCGAAGCTTCTACTGATGATTCTTCTGGCCAGGGGCCTTCCCAGAGAGAAAGTGCAGGGCCTGTACAGTCTTCTCCAGCTCCGGAGGAAATAACGGTTCCTTATCAGACTCCTGCTGCCAATGCAGAACCAATAGATCCTTCCCAGTCATCCGGTTCCGACTCCTCTCAGACAACAGATGGCACTTCCCAGGGAAAAAAAGATTCTTCCATGACAGCTATTACTCCTGAACTTTCTGATGATGGCACCATCTCTCCCTCCCACGGAAGTTCTGCTTTTGACAACAAGTCCGATGAAAAGATAAATACTCTGGTCACTCAGGTCCAGTCCCAGCTTCCTGGGGCAAACGGTTCCTGGAGTGTTTATATCTGTGACCTTGCAGACGGCTCAGAGGCTACGATCAATGATTCCCCTATGCAGGCAGCCAGCCTGATCAAGCTTTTCATTATGGGTGCAGTATATGAGAATTATGATTCTTTGTCCCAGCAGTATGGTTCTGCCACCCTGGATTCTTATCTGACACCAATGATCACAGTCAGCGACAATGACGCGGCAAACAGTCTGGTTTCCTGCCTGGGAGGTGGCGACAGCACTGCAGGTATGCAGAAGGTAAATAGTTTCTGTCAGTCTCACGGCTACACCAATACTTCCATGGGACGACTGCTTCTTGCCAGCAACGAATTCGGAGATAATTATACTTCTGCCTATGACTGTGGAAAATTCCTGAAAGAGATTTACCAGATCTGCTCTGGTACTACTCAGACACCCAGCCTTTTACATGCAGAAGAAATGTATTCCCTTCTAAAACAGCAGCAACGTACTAACAAGATTCCAGCAGCCCTGCCAGAGGGTGTCAGCGTTGCCAACAAAACCGGTGAGCTTTCCGATGTAGAAAATGATGCCGGAATCCTGTACAACGCACAGGGTGGAAACGATCTGGTCATCGTCTTCCTTTCCCAGAACCTCTCCAGCCCGGGAGAAGCCCAGAATACAATTGCACAGCTTAGCCGCAGTATTTATCTCTACTATAATGATTAACCTTAATTGCTATTAAAAATGCGCAGTGCCTCCAAACAACACTGCGCATTTCTATATTAAGAAATTACCTACTCCTCTTCCCCATTCTCTTCATATGACATTTCCCATATCTCTGAAAAAACAGCCAGCGGACAATCCGTCAAAAGACACATCAGCAGGAAACATTCGTATGGGTTCACAATATAAATCTCGCTCATTCCACACTTCTTCAGAATTCTCTGCGCTTCCTCTATGAAATGATGGTATCTGTCATAGGGATCATCATCCTCCATCTCCTGAGACACAATAAAGAACTCCAGCGTAAGAAGATCAAACCGCTCTACCGGGAACTTGTGATTCAGAATATTGGTAATTCTCTGTCTGCTGAACCTCTTCTGGCTGAAATGTTTCGCCAGGATAGAGGCTGACATTTTTTTCAGATTTCCCATCTTATTGATAGGAATACCATTGCAGATTACCTTCTCCAGGTCAGAAGGAGTAATATTCTCCGGTTTCCAGACCTTATCCCGGCCTTTCTCCTCCTCATCCTTCTGATACATGGCTGCAATGATCTGCTTCGCATGTTCCAGAAGGCGCAGGAACTCCTGAAATGCCTGGCTCTTCTCATTCATTGGATCATCCCAGCCAGCTTTCAGGCATGCCAGATATTTCAGCAATTTTTCCTCTGTATCTATGGTAAAATCGCCGCTGATTACTTCCGCCACTTTGCCTTTATCTGCTGCAGGTTCCATGGATTTGTAATTCTCTTTATATTCCTCTGCCTTGCTGTAAGGAAGCTGCTTACTATAACAATACCAGTAGATCACTTCCTCTGGATTATGGAAATCAAAATCCTGCTCCTTCAGCACCCTTGTCAGAAAGTCTGAAACATCCTCCGCGCTCATGCGAAGCCCGAAGCCCAGCAAAAATACAGTTTCGCGCTTTACTGAGGCCTGGGTAAGCCAATTGTTCACCAACGCAGGAAGCTTAGTTGAAGTAGGATTCATAGACTTGGGTGTGTAGGTTTCCCGGAAAGAATCAACTGCAATATCTCTGTATACCTCCTGGGGCACTTCTCCAAACGGTTCCTCAATCCCGGCTCTTTCATAGATATATCTCTTCAAATGATCTCCGAACGAAACCAGCTCCATCTCTTTATATAAATAATGAAAAATAACGTCCGCATCTTCATCCTCAAATCCATCCAGACTGACTACCTGACGAAATCTCTGGGCAGCCCTTCTGGTAAATTCAAAATCCTTTACGGAATCAAATGCCACTGTCTGTTCAAAATCAAGATCCTGCATACGATTTTTCATCATAAATCACCTTCATTTTCCTATAATCAACTACTTAAATTGTGAAAAAATTTGCCCTCTGATTTATCCCTTCTTCTGCAAAAACCAGGTTTTGAACGGCCGATTATCTGCCCTTACCTCGCAGAGAATGATCGTAGTATTATCTCTGGCCCCTTTATCCAGTACCCTTGTTAAAAGAGTATGGGCAATATCACGAACTGAGTCTTCCTGCTTCATAATTTCTTCAATCTCGCGGTCAGATAACATATCTGTTACCCCGTCTGAGCAAAGCAGATAACGGTCCCTGTCCTGATAAGGAATTGCCGCAATGGCAGGTTCCAGCTTCATCTCGGTCTCCTCCACTCCCAGAAACTGAGTCAGGGGTGCTTTCCCAAATCTGCAGCTTTTCAGCACATGATCTCTGGAAATCTGGGAAAACTCCCCCTTGGAAAACCGATAAATCCTGCTGTCTCCCAGATTACAGATATACGCTTCTTTTTTCCCAAAAGCAATCATCGCCATAGTAGTACCCATGGCACTGATCCGTTGTTCCCGACCGTAATCGCATACAGCCTGATTCATATCCCTACAGGCTTCCGTAAGAAAAAGCTCTGGTGCTTTACGAAGCATCCCCTTATTTTCCCTATAAAAATGCTCCAGGCTGTCAGAAGCAAGCCAGGCAGCCATTTCCCCCTGGCTCTCCCCTCCCATGCCGTCAAAAACAGCCATTACCGGAAGGCTCTCCCGAAGTCTGAGACCAGTACGGATTTCTTCTGTTCCATGATTACTCACTGGAAGGTGCTCTCCACAGCACCAGAAATTGTCCTCGTTATTTGGTCGCACTTTCCCTGCATGGCAGGTATATGCATAATCAATATGATATGTCATTCTATTCCTCTTCGCCTGTCTGTCGATGTTCCAAAGAATCACAGCCACTTCTTATATGACCGGTATCATCATTCATCTAACTGCTCCAGCGCATTTTTCCAGTATTTCTCGCCACGCTTGGTGTACTCAGTACTGTCATTCTCCTTATCGTGGACAGTTCCGTCTGTATCGATCCAGCGGATCAGTTTGCCACGCTTGTCATAGTAATATAATTCCTTCTTATTACCGGTCCATACATATGCAAAAAACAGACGTTCATCCCAATAATAATACTCCTCATAAACTCCATCTTCGGATGTCTCCGGATAAATCAGCGCTTTCACCAGTTTCCCGTTGCTGTCATAGTAGCGAAGCCGGTCGCCTTCCTTGCCAACTTCCTCGCAGTCCGGAAGTTCGCTTACAATTGTATTCGCCTGCTCCTTAATTGTCTGAATTGAAGTAGAAAATTCATCAATTTGAGCAGTACTGTTATCATTAGCTTCCAGAACTTCCATAACGTTCTCCGTATTTTGAGCCTTGCGATTCTCATCATGGATTAATTTCATATAAACACCAATAATAATGCATGCCGCAAGCGCCACTACAATAAGGGAAACTGTCCATGGTGAAATCTGTCTTTCCTGGTTCCACCCGCTTCTCTGCTGCTTCCTTCGCTTAGTGGAAGAGGCATTTACTGACTGTTTCTCATAATTTTTCACTGCATTTTTCGCAGGCTTTCTGAGCTGTGCCTCTTCTTCCCGGACAGCTTTCTCAATCTGAGGGTCTTCTGCCACATGGGTCCGCTCCATACGGTCTTCCGGCTCCTGAGGGGCATATCTTCTCTGATCCCGCTCAAGTTCTGCTGAATTTGTCAGCTCCCACTGGGACTTCTCCCACTCTTTCTCTGCATTCACCGGTGCCAGACGAAGCTTCTCCAAATCCCGCAGCATATCTTCTGGTTTCCTGTAACGTTTCCCCGGCTCATATGCACATGCTTTTAGTATAATGTGGGAAAAAGCAGCACTGGCATTAACTGGTGCCGGCATTTTCTCCCCTGCCATTCTCCGTGCAAGGGCAGTCTCTTTATCTCTGTATGTAATCAACTGCTTATCCAGCGAAAGAAAAGGCAGCCTGTTCTGATTCATCAATTTATATAATACAATTCCAAGGGAATAGATATCAATACTGCTGTCGTACTTCTCACCCTTGTAAATCTCCGGTGCCATGTAGGAATAGGTACCTTTCTTGGACATATTGCTCATGGTATGTGCCTGTTCCCTGGCAATTCCAAAGTCACCCAGCTTAAAATCACCGAATCTGGACACAAAAATATTCTCCGGTTTCACATCACGGTGAATAATATTCAATTTCCTGCAATAAATCAATGCCATAGCCAGGTCACAGCCAAGTTTGATCACTTCCTTCTCAGTAAGCTCCTTGCCTGTGCAGTAATCCATAAAGCTGGTAAGATATTCCATTCTTATGGAAATGTCCCAGCCGATCTCATCCAAATATTCCACCACTTTGAAATCTTCAAATGAAACCACATGGGAATTTCCGCAAAAATGCTCCATAGTATATATTTCCTGAATGCAGTCTTCTACCAGATTTCGAAAATATTCCCTGGTAGACTGCTCATTATTCATCTCTGAGCGTACGCTGTCAAGTTCTCCCTTACTTGCCGGTATGGATATAATCTTGATTGCGGAGTAAAAAGAACGGCCTCGTTCTGTCCGCTTCGCTTTATACACTTTCCCAAAGGATCCTTCGCCTATTTTCTCTATAAGTTCCCATTCTGGCCAGACGGAAACCGGAACATCTTTATCCATGTATGTTCTCCCTCCTCGAACGGGTAATGACTTTTTAAATGGACTGGCAAGTCTTCCCCGTCACGATACACAGAAATCATGGTTTACGTGATTTCGCACCGCTATTCTCGGGTTTTCTGTGAACTACTTTTCCCCCAGAACACCTCGCGGAATACTGCCTTCTGAATAGTTACATAAAACATTATACAGGAATCTTACCACAAATGATAGACCAGGTTGTATTTTCCTCTATCCATATTTTTCCTTACCCTCGCCTACGGCGGATTGTCTCAAGCAGCATTTCCCTTGCTGCTGCAGTGTGTTCCTGCCGGGCTGCACTTTTTTGTGTAACTGTAAGTTCCATAGAATTCTCTGTTACACAAAAATCCCCCAAAGCAACATTTCTGTCACCCTGGGGGATTTCATATTTTATCGTTTATTCTTCACTGTCTTCAGAAGAATCCTCATCCTCAAATGTATCCTCATCCTCATCCACTGCAAGATCTGCCTCATCAGCAGTCTCCAGCTCTTCTGAGTCTTCCGCTACATCCAGCACATCCTGATCCTCGTCGTCCATTTCATCAAATTCGATTTCTTCTGGCTCTTCCGGCATTCCTGTATCAAGCTCTACATCGCTGTAGCACTTCATACCTGTACCAGCTGGAATCAGTTTACCGATGATTACATTCTCTTTCAGACCGATCAGATGGTCAACCTTACCTTTGATGGCAGCTTCGGTCAGAACCTTGGTAGTCTCCTGGAAAGAAGCAGCTGATAAGAAGGAATCAGTTGCCAGAGATGCCTTGGTAATACCAAGCATTCCCTGTTTTCCAATTGCAGGACGTAATCCCTCAGCTTCCAGTTTCTCATTTACTTCCTCATACTCGAGGAAGTCAACAAGTGTACCTGGCAGGAACTCAGAATCTCCGTTATCCTCGATACGGATTTTCTTCAGCATCTGATGAACGATAACCTCGATATGTTTATCGTTGATCTCAACACCCTGAAGACGGTATACACGCTGAACCTCACGGATCATGTAATCCTGAACTGCACGAACACCCTTGATTCGAAGGATATCATGCGGGTTTACACTACCTTCTGTAAGCTCATCACCAGCCTCCATAACCTGTCCGTCCATAATCTTGATACGGGAACCGTATGGAATCAGGTAAGTCTTGGAATCACCAGTCTCCGGATCTGTTACGATGATCTCTCTCTTCTTCTTGGTGTCATTGATTGTAGCAACACCCTTGATTTCAGTGATAACAGCAAGTCCTTTCGGCTTTCTTGCCTCAAAAAGCTCCTCGACACGAGGAAGACCCTGTGTGATATCTCCACCGGCAACACCACCTGTATGGAAAGTACGCATGGTCAGCTGTGTACCTGGCTCACCGATAGACTGTGCAGCGATGATACCGATGGACTCACCAACCTGTACCGGCTCACCGGTAGCCATGTTTGCGCCATAGCACTTCGCACACACACCAACCTTACACTTACAGCTCAGGATGGTACGGATCTTAACCTGCTCAACAGCACCTCCGGTAATGTTGTCTACACCCTCTTTCATGATACGTGCAGCACGCTTCGGAGTGATCATGTGGTTTGCTTTTACAAGGACTTCGCCCTCTTTATTCTTAATGGTCTCGCAGGAGAAACGACCTGTGATACGATCCTGAAGGCTCTCGATCTCCTCCTTGCCATCCATGAAACCTTTTACATACATACCGGAAATCTCTGCTCTGTTCTCACAGCAGTCCATCTCACGTACGATCAGATCCTGAGATACGTCAACAAGACGTCTTGTCAAGTAACCGGAATCGGCTGTACGAAGAGCGGTATCGGAAAGTCCTTTACGAGCTCCATGAGCGGACATGAAATATTCCAGTACGTCCAGACCCTCACGGAAGTTTGACTTGATAGGAAGCTCGATTGTATGTCCGGTTGTATCGGCCATCAATCCACGCATACCTGCAAGCTGTTTGATCTGTTTATCAGATCCACGGGCACCAGAGTCAGCCATCATGAAGATGTTGTTGTACTTATCAAGTCCGGAAAGAAGTGCATGAGTAAGCTCATCGTCAGTCTTCTTCCAGGTATCCACAACCTCTTTATAACGCTCTTCCTCAGTAATAAGACCACGTTTATAGTTCTTTGTGATCTTATCTACAGTATCCTGTGCAGCCTTGATCATCTCAGGCTTCTGCGGCGGCACGGTCATATCAGAAATAGATACAGTCATGGCAGCTCTTGTAGAATACTTGTAACCCATAGCTTTGATAGAGTCCAGAACCTCAGCAGTCTTGGTTGCTCCGTGAGTATTAATAACTTTTTCAAGGATCTGTTTCAGCTGTTTCTTACCAACCAGGAAGTCAACCTCAAGAAGAAGTTCATTTCCCGGAATGCTTCTGTCAACAAATCCAAGATCCTGCGGCAGGATCTCATTGAACAGGAAACGTCCCAGTGTAGACTGTACATTGCCTGTGAAAGTACTTCCATCCGGCATTATCTTGCTGCAGCGGACAAGAATCTTGGACTGCAGAGTAATTACCTGGTTCTCATATGCCAGAATTGCCTCGTTTACACTCTTGAAGAACTTGCCTTCTCCCTTGTTTCCAGGTCTTTCCTGTGTCAGATAGTAAATACCAAGAACCATATCCTGTGAAGGAACAGCTACCGGTCCACCATCAGAAGGTTTCAGAAGGTTGTTCGGAGACAGAAGCAGGAAACGGCACTCTGCCTGTGCTTCCTGTGACAGCGGAAGATGGACAGCCATCTGGTCACCATCGAAGTCAGCGTTGAAAGCGGTACAAACAAGCGGATGAAGCTTAATAGCCTTACCTTCTACAAGGATCGGCTCAAACGCCTGGATACCCAGACGATGCAGTGTAGGTGCACGGTTCAGCATAACCGGATGTTCTTTGATAACGTCTTCCAGAACATCCCATACAGCTGGCTCAAGCTTCTCTACCATCTTCTTGGCATTCTTAATATTGTGAGAGGTGCCGTTTGCTACCAGTTCTTTCATAACGAAAGGCTTAAACAGCTCGATTGCCATCTCTTTTGGCAGACCGCACTGATAAATCTTCAGCTCTGGTCCAACAACGATAACGGAACGTCCGGAGTAGTCAACACGCTTACCAAGAAGGTTCTGACGGAAACGTCCGGATTTACCTTTCAACATATCAGAAAGGGATTTCAGGGCTCTGTTTCCAGGACCTGTAACCGGGCGGCCACGACGACCATTGTCGATCAGGGCGTCAACTGCTTCCTGAAGCATACGTTTCTCATTGCGGACAATGATATCCGGAGCACCAAGCTCCAGCAGTCTTTTCAGACGATTATTACGATTAATGATTCTTCTGTACAGATCATTCAGGTCAGATGTTGCAAAACGTCCACCATCCAGCTGTACCATAGGACGAAGATCCGGCGGGATTACAGGAACAACATCAAGAATCATCCACTCAGGACGGTTTCCTGACTCACGGAAAGATTCAACAACCTCAAGACGTTTGATGATCCTTGCACGCTTCTGGCCTGTTGCCTTAACCAGCTCTGCCTTTAATTCAGCGGAATCCTTCTCAAGGTCGATAGCCATAAGGAGCTCTTTGATAGCCTCAGCACCCATGCCTACGCGGAAGTTATTTCCGTAAGACTCACGGGCATCCTGATATTCTCTCTCAGTAAGGATCTGCTTGTACTGAAGTCCGGAATCTGCCGGATCCAGTACAATATAATTTGCAAAGTAAAGAACTTTCTCCAGTGTTCTTGGAGTCAGATCCAGGATAAGTCCCATACGGGACGGAATACCCTTGAAATACCAGATATGGGAAACAGGAGCAGCAAGCTCAATGTGACCCATACGCTCTCTACGAACGGAAGCCTTGGTAACCTCAACGCCGCATCGGTCGCAGACAACACCTTTATAACGGATTTTCTTATATTTACCACAGTGGCACTCCCAGTCCTTGCTTGGTCCGAAAATTCTTTCACAGAAAAGTCCGTCTTTCTCCGGTTTCAAGGTACGGTAGTTGATGGTTTCCGGTTTTGTAACCTCACCTCTTGACCACTCTCTGATCTTTTCCGGGGACGCCAGTCCGATTTTAATGGCATCAAAAGTCATTGGCTGATATGTTTCATTGGTATTGGTTGATTCTGCCATGTATTCTTTTCCCCTTTCTACTCTTCGATATCATCGTAGGAATCGTCGATTTCGGATTCATAATCCTCTTCTTCGTCCTCGTCCACATCAACAAGTTCCTCTCCGTCAAACTCCTGCTTGGTATAGCCATGTTTGCTGAAGGATTCCTCTCCTCTGTGGCCGCGGGAATCTCCCTCGATAACTGCACGAAGATCGGTTTCGCCGTAATCTACATTCTCCATGATCTGAACTTCTGTCTGATCATCTTTGAGCACACGTACATCCAATGCCAGGGACTGGAGCTCTTTAAGAAGAACCTTAAAGGATTCCGGAATACCAGGCTCAGGGATGTTATCACCCTTGATGATTGCTTCATAAGTCTTCACACGACCGACTACATCATCGGATTTAACTGTCAGGATTTCCTGGAGTGTATAGGATGCACCGTATGCCTCCAGAGCCCAAACCTCCATCTCTCCGAAACGCTGTCCACCGAACTGAGCTTTACCACCCAGTGGCTGCTGTGTAACCAGAGAGTAAGGACCTGTGGAACGGGCATGGATCTTATCATCAACCAGATGATGCAGTTTCAGGTAATGCATGTGTCCGATTGTGGTCGGACCGTCGAAGAACTCTCCGGTACGTCCGTCACGAAGCTGTACTTTACCATCTCTGGAAATCGGAACACCTTTCCACAATGCTCTGTGGGCTTTGTTCTCATCCAGATACTGCATTACATCAGGTGCCAGAATGTCTTTGTATTTCTCACGGAACTCTTCAAAATCTTCTGTATTTACATAGTCATTTGCAAGTTCCAGTGTATCCTGGATATCATTCTCGTTTGCACCATCGAATACCGGTGTGGAAATATTAAAGCCAAGTGCTTTGGCAGCAAGACTTAAATGAATTTCCAGGACCTGTCCAATGTTCATACGGGAAGGTACACCCAGCGGGTTCAGCACGATATCCAGTGGACGTCCGTTCGGAAGGAATGGCATATCCTCAACCGGAAGTACACGGGAAACGACACCCTTGTTACCATGACGACCAGCCATCTTATCACCAACGGAGATTTTTCTCTTCTGTGCGATATAGATACGTACAGACTGATTAACTCCTGGAGACAGCTCATCACCATTTTCTCTTGTGAATACCTTGGCGTCTACAACGATACCATACTCACCGTGTGGTACCTTAAGGGAAGTATCACGAACCTCACGTGCTTTCTCACCGAAGATTGCACGAAGAAGTCTCTCCTCTGCTGTAAGCTCAGTCTCTCCCTTAGGAGTAACCTTACCAACAAGGATATCACCAGCACGAACCTCTGCACCGATACGAATGATTCCGCGCTCATCAAGATCCTTGAGTGCATCATCACCTACGCCTGGAACATCACGAGTGATCTCTTCCGGTCCAAGCTTTGTATCACGGGATTCTGCTTCATATTCTTCAATGTGAACAGATGTATAAACATCGTTCTGTACAAGTTTCTCACTTAACAGTACGGCATCCTCGTAGTTATAACCTTCCCAGGTCATAAATCCGATCAGAGGGTTCTTGCCAAGAGCAAGCTCTCCCTGAGAAGTAGACGGACCATCGGCAATAACATCACCTGCTTCAACGTGCTCGCCCTGATTAACGATCGGACGCTGGTTGTAACAGTTGCTCTGGTTACTGCGCATGAATTTGGTAAGATGATAATCATCTTTTGTTCCATCATCATTCTTGATGCTGATATCGGTAGATGTGGAGCGAAGTACAGTACCAGACTTTCTTGCAACCACACAAACACCGGAGTCAACAGCTGTCTTTGCTTCCATTCCTGTACCAACAACTGGTGCTTCTGTGGTAAGAAGCGGAACGGCCTGACGCTGCATGTTTGATCCCATCAGCGCACGGTTCGCATCATCGTTCTGAAGGAATGGGATCAGGGCTGTAGCTACAGAGAATACCATCTTAGGTGATACGTCCATGTAATCAAACATCTGACGCTCATACTCCTGAGTCTCTTCACGATAACGACCGGAAACGTTCTTACGAACGAAATGTCCTTCTGCGTCAAGTGCCTCATTCGCCTGTGCTACATGGTAGTTATCCTCTTCATCAGCGGTCATGTAAACAACTTCGTCAGTTACACGCGGATTCATAGGATCCGTTTTATCAATCTTACGGTAAGGTGCCTCAACAAATCCGTACTGATTCAGCTTTGCATAAGATGCAAGGGAGTTGATCAGACCGATGTTCGGACCCTCAGGAGTCTCGATCGGGCACATTCTTCCGTAATGGGAATAGTGAACGTCTCGAACCTCGAATCCGGCTCTGTCTCGTGACAAACCGCCAGGTCCAAGTGCGGAAAGACGTCTCTTATGGGTCAGCTCACCAAGAGGGTTGTTCTGATCCATGAACTGTGACAGCTGGGAAGATCCGAAGAACTCTTTTACAGCAGCTGTTACAGGTTTGATATTGATCAAGGACTGCGGGGAAATGCTCTCCACATCCTGTGTTGTCATTCTCTCACGAACCACACGCTCAAGTCTGGAAAGACCGATACGGTACTGATTCTGAAGCAGTTCACCAACCGCACGGATACGACGGTTTCCTAAGTGGTCGATATCGTCGTCATTTCCAATGCCGTATTCCAGATGCATATTGTAATTAATAGAAGCAAAAATATCTTCTCTTGTAATATGTTTCGGAATCAGGTCATGGATATCTCTGCGGATAGCAGCAATTCTATCCTCAAGTGTGTCATTTTCTTCCAGAATTTTTTCGAGTACAGGGTAATATACTAACTCTGTAACCCCAAGCTCTTCCAGGTTCTCAATTTCTGGCAGATAGTGATGCATGTCTACCATTAAGTTAGAAAGGACTTTAATTCTGCGGTCTTCTTCACCCTGGATCCATACAAATGGAACTGCAGCGTTCTGAATGGCATCAGCCAGTTCTCTGGTTACGATAGTACCAGCCTCTGCAAGAATTTCTCCTGTAGAGCCCTCAACCACATCGTCAGCCAGCTTATGACCAACAATTCGTTTATTGAAATGAAGTTTCTTATTAAATTTATAACGTCCGACCTTGGCAAGATCATATCTTCTCGGATCAAAGAACATCGCATTGATCAGGCTCTCTGCGCTCTCAACTGCAAGCGGCTCGCCTGGACGGATTTTCTTATACAGTTCAAGAAGACCTTCTTCATAATTTGTAGAAGTATCCTTTGTGAAACTTGCAAGGATCTTCGGCTCTTCGCCAAACAGATCAATGATCTCTGCATTGGAACCAACACCAAGTGCACGGATCAGTACAGTGATCGGAACCTTACGGGTTCTGTCCACACGCACATAGAATACATCGTTGGAGTCAGTCTCATATTCCAGCCATGCTCCTCTGTTAGGAATTACTGTACAGGAAAACAGTCTCTTACCGATTTTATCGTGTGCAATGGCATAATAGATTCCAGGGGAACGTACTAACTGGCTGACAATAACACGCTCAGCACCGTTAATGACGAAAGTTCCTGTCGCGGTCATAATCGGCAGGTCTCCCATGAAAATCCCGTGTTCGTTGATCTCATCTGTTTCCTTGTTAATCAGTCTCACTCGAACCTTCAAAGGTGCGGCATAAGTTACGTCACGTTCTTTACACTGCTCGATGGTGTATTTAGCCTCTTTTTCATCAAATGTGAAGCCGATGAATTCAAGACTGAGCTTTCCGCCGTAGTCTGCGATTGGAGAAATATCGTCGAATACTTCATTCAATCCTTCGTCGAGAAACCACTGGTAAGAATCCTTCTGGACCTCGATCAAGTTCGGCATTTCCAGGACTTCTTTTTGTCTCTGGTAGCTCATTCGCATGCTTTTTCCAGTTTTTACAGAACGAATTCTGTTTTTTTCCATTGACGTTTCACCCCTGTTTTATTTTATTTATTACAACATCAGCCCGCTCTGCTGCATAAGCATAGTAGGCATATCTTGCCATAATATAGCATTCTTCACTATAGCACAACAAAAAAAGCCTGTCAAGCACTTTTCTGTTGTTTTTTCATTTGTTTTTTATTTGTAATTGCTGAATAGTTATAATTTATTTTACTTTTCTCTTGCTATAAGAAAGGTTTCCATATTTATCCGATAATACAAAGAGAAGCGTCGTTCCTTTTTTCTGTTTTTTGATAGAAATATTATATTTCTTTTTGGAATTGATGCTTCCTCTGCCGATTTTTTTATTCTTGTTTCTGCTTACTGCATAAATTGTAAGCTTCTTTCCACCCGCCGCTTTGCCTGTGATCTTCACTGACTTTCTGGTGATCTTAGACGCAGTAGGCATTTTCACGGAAATGATTCCAGTGCTGTTTTCCGCATAAATTGCATAAGTACTGCCATTATTCTCCAGACGGTTCTTTTTGTTTCCGGAAATCTTTGACCTGCTTACATATAAACCGCATTTTCTGCTGCCAGTAACCGCATTTCCATAAAGTTTTCCAGTCTGGCTTGCGATCACTTGGATCCCTCTGCCGTTCACATTTGTAATCCTGTTAGATTTTATAACAGCATTTCCAATATTTTCCACATATATTCCGTCCAGCATGCAGCCTTTCACCTGATTCGCTGTGATCTGACACTCCTCGCTGCCCCAGAGAACAATTCCGTTCTTTTTTCCGGAGGATATACGGTTCCGGCTTACTTCACACCCGTCAGAGCCATTTTCCATAAGAATTCCATCACCGCCGATACCTGAAATCACATTATCCAGGACTTGATTCTCTGTGGATGGAGTCCCCAGCTTTCCGCCGTCATAAGCGTAGATTCCTACATTTTTACAACCTGATACCTGATTATCTTTTATCACATTTTTGGAAGAAGCAGACAGGTAAATTCCCATATTGGAAAAGGATGCAGTTTTTTGCAGTTTCAACTGATTATTTTCCACTGTACAGCCATCAGCTAGATAAAGGCGAATTCCATTTCCATTCCCTGTGATCATATTTCCCTTTACCTCAACACCGGTTTCCTTATAAATACCTGTCGGAATTCCCTTAGCCTGTGCCTTTGAGCTGTCACTTACCCAGGCTCCCTGGACTTCAATTCCATATCCTCTCCATGTGTTTCCATTGATCTGGCTCACTGAAGAAATAGAAATCTGATTGTTTTTCACGGAAATGCCCGCATTCTGGTGGTTTCCTGCCATTCCCGCAGCAGTTCCTGGCATAAGATGGGTATTCGGGAAATACATGCAGCTCACAAGCACTCCGCCGCCTGCATTCTCTATTATATTGTCCTCCACAGCAGAATCCACGTAATTCAGGCACCAGACAGCTCTCTTTTTCACATTTCGAAAGGTATTCCCCTGAATCACGATGTTCCGGTATGGTCTGTCGTAAATCATGCTGTGACTGCCCACTCCTGCAAACACATTCTCAAAAATGTTATCCGTAATCCTGACATTCTCACAAACTGCTCCATCAAAGGGCTGATATCCTGGAAAAATATAGTCCAGACATGCATCCAGCTGAATGCATTCCTGTCCGCCGCCTTCATATTCCTGCCAATATCCCCGGAATGTACAGCCAGTCACGGTTACATCTTCCGTACCTGCCAGCTCAAGAAAATGAGATTTCAAATTGTTTAGAAATGTTACGTTCTTCACAGTTACGTGTCTGGCATGTCCAATCCTGAAGCCTACAAAACCGCCTGTGCCTTCCTTATCTTCGACAACCGGGTAATTCAGATCCCAGGTTCCGCCTTCAATGGTGATATTGTGATATCCATCATAACCTCCGGCAGAAAGTATGTCATCTCCCAGTCTGAGGACCACATGCTTATCTGTACAGGATTTCGTCAGTACAGCTCCTTCTGCATAAAGAGTAAGATTGCTGTACATATGGATAGTTCCGGAAATCAGATAGCTTCCCTGCGGGATGATTACCGTACAAGGAGTTTCATCTGTAGCTCTCTGCCCCATAAAGTGAAGCACTGTATTCAAGGTTTCGGTAATATCACTTCCATCAGCCACATCTAAAGTCACTACTGTAGCGTTTTCGGGAATAGCCGCCAAAATCTGCTGTTCATTACCAGAAGGTACAGGTGTAAGCGGAGTTTCTTCTGGCTCCTCTTCAAAATCATTATCAGACTCATCTGCTGAAAAAAATCCCACCTCAGCTGTTCCGCCATAGAAGCCAGTCTCATCCTCTTCCATTTCCGGCTCAAGATCGCAATCTGAAAAGCTGTCTTCAAAATTCTCCGTCACATTTTCTGCTGATTCAGCATATATAACAGAACTGCCTCCCAGATATAAAGAAACTCCCAGTAATGTTACAGTCAAAAACATTTTTATATTCATTCAGAATCTCCTTGCACAAAAAGAATCCTGATTGCAGGAAACTCCAACAGAATTTCCTGTTACACAAAAAAATCCCCGCAGTGGCCTGCACGACAGACTTCTGCGGGGAGCATGGTTCGCTTAAATACACCTAAATTATTTAAGAGTAACTTTAGCGCCTTCAGCCTCAAGTTTAGTTTTGATATCCTCAGCCTCTGCTTTGGAAGCGCCCTCTTTAACCATTTTCGGAGCACCATCAACAACTTCTTTAGCTTCTTTAAGACCTAAGCCTGTGATCTCACGAACAACTTTGATAACTTTAACTTTGTTAGGACCTACTTCTGTAAGCTCTACGTCAAACTCATCTTTCTCCTCAGCTGCTTCACCAGCACCTGCTGCTGCTACAACAACGCCTGCTGCTGCGGATACACCGAACTCTTCCTCGCAAGCTTTTACTAAATCATTTAACTCTAATACAGATAACTCTTTGATTGCTTCGATAAACTCAGCTGTTGTTAACTTTGCCATTATAATTTTCCTCCATTTTTAAATTTTTTGTGGAATCAATGATTCGATTCAGCGACAGAAACTTAAATTATTCTGCTGCTGGTGCCTCAGCCTCTCCACCCTTCTGCTCTGCGATCTGATTAAGCACACGAGCAAAGTTGGTAATAGGAGACTGGATACTTCCAAGCAGTTTGCCAAGAAGTTCTTCTCTGGACGGGATCTGGGACAGTGCCTGGATTCCTGCCTGATCGTTGTAGTTACCCTCAACAATACCAGCTACTAACTCAAGTGCCGGATACTGTTTTGCAAATTTAGCAAGGATTCTTGCAGGAGCAGTAGCGTCTGTTGCAGAAATTGCAATAGCGTTTGTTCCATGTAAGTGCTTGTCAAGATCTGCACATGGAGTACCTTCAAATGCACGACGCATTAAAGTGTTTTTGTAAACCTTGTACTGTACGCCGGACTCTCTTAACTCTTTACGTAAAATAGTATCCTGCTCAACTGTAAGACCACTGTAGTCAACAAGAACAACAGCCTGTGCGTCTTTAATATTGTTAGCGATTTCTTCTACGATTGGTTGTTTCAGTTCTACTTTTGCCATGAAATGGTACACCTCCTTATAGAATTTGATATACCGCCAAAAAAAGCCTTACTGTAAGACAGCAAGGCTCAACGTAATTCTTACGAAAGAATACTTAGTCCTCGGTAGGCGTTTTAATCCTTATGCCTTACGGCACCTACTGTCTTCGGCAGCGTTCTGTAATAAAATACCACGTTCGATTTTATTTGTCAATAGTTATTTTTACTTTTTTTACATCTGTTTTCTTACTACTCTGTACTCGTCCCCCATGCGGAAATAAGGGCAATCGTGATAGGTTCCTGTAATAAAACGATACATCTCATCTTCGTCAAGGTTCATATCACAAGTATAGCACTCATAATCATCGTCGTAAGAATAGTTTACACAATATTCGCAGTTCGCCCCCTGCTTCTTTTTCATATTACATACCCTGCCTTCCTTGCGAGTATTTAAAAATCATTCCCGCAATCTGCACGCCCTAGAGAATTTCCATGGTCCAGGAAATCTGGCACTCCCTGCCAGCTTCCAGTGAAATAAGGTTCTTCTGTTCCTCCAGATTTTCTGTAATTCCCTGTCTGGATGGAAGGGAACACCACGGCTCAATGCAAACATAAGGAGCATCCATGCAGGGCATATGCCAGAAACCGACATAAGGCATATCCGCATAAGATACCTTCACTGCCTTTTTGCCCTTCGTACTGTGAAGCAGAACCTCTCCAGAGGTTTTCTCCAGCACAATAGCATCTTCATCAAAAAGATTATGACGAAGAGGAATCCGTCTGCCTTCCAAAAGTTCATAAGACTCCTTCCCCTCCACAAAACACTCCTGTGAAAAAAGAATGCGCTGCGGCTCACATGCCCTGGAAAATTCCAATTCATAATCCTCAAAGGACAGTCCCTCTTCCATAGGAATATTAAATCCCGGGTGACCGCCGATTCCAAAATACATCGTTTTCTCATCCTTATTTTTTACCGAATAGAGAACTTTTAAAGTATTTTTCTCAAGCAGATATCGGATCTCAAAACGAAAATGAAATGGATACTGTTCCAGCGTTTCCCTGGTATCTTCCATTGCAAACACCAGTTCATTCTCCCCTGCTTTCTCACAGGAGAAAACAGAATCCTTGGCAAAACCGTGAATATCCATATGATAAGTTTTCCCCTGAAATATGTAGGATTTCTCCCATAATCTGGCAATATAGGGAAAAAGATTGGCACCATGCTCATTCCAGTATCTGTCATCTCCCTGCCAGATATACTCAAATCCGTCCTTATCTGTCACGGACCACAAAATAGCACCTTCTGCGTCAGCCTTTACTTTAAGAAATTCATTGCTGATCTCGTATTTCATCCCATTCCTCAACTTCCTGGCATCATATCGGGCCATGATAAAATCTCTCTGGCAATGACCTCTTCATAGTTGCCCTCAATATCCTGACTGCGTCCTGCTTCATAAATATTTGTCTCTGCTCCCCAGACACGGTCCTCATACTCCCACACATGAAATTTCAATCCACGAAACAGAAAATCAAGACTTCCGCAGCCATCAATCTCTGTATATTCGTATTTGATATTCTTCTTTTTTAATGCATCCTGTACAATCTGTAACCGCATTTTTGTCACCTTCCTTTAGTCTCAAAGCGATACCTTTTTATGATCATTCTTTTTTCTTCTGACCATTATCTACATGAATTCTGTTCTTACCGGATTTCTTTGAAGCATACATTGCGTTATCCGCCGCCAGATACAGGCTTTCATAGTCGTTTCCAGCTGTAGGATAAGCCGTCGCTCCAATACTCACGGTAAAATGTGGCGTAGTCTCTGACTTCGCCAGAATATCAAGAATTTCCGCACCTTTTGCTTCAACAGCCGAAGCAAGTTCTGTATTTGTCATAAACACAATAAATTCATCACCGCCAAGACGACCGATAATGTCTTCCCTGCGGAAATGTTCCTTCAAAAGTTTTACCAAAGTAATCAATGCAAGGTCACCTATTGCATGCCCCATTGTATCATTTACCGTCTTAAAATCATCAATATCGAGCATAAGAAGGTAACCTTTACACTCTTTATCCTGCATAAGCGCACTGATTTCCTTCAGTCCAAATAAAGTCGTTATATTTGGCGTAAATACCAGTGTTTTTTCCAGACAGTCATATTCAAAAAGAACTGTGTCCGAAAACTCCGACAAAATGTCGTACCTTGCCTGACCTTTCATCACTTTCTTCTGCTGTTTCATATAGAATCGTACAGTAAAAAACACCATGATCAACGCGCATCCAAGAAGCGTAAAAATAATCATGCGGTTTCCATTGATGAGCACTGCTTTATAATTCTTCATTTTGGCGGAACGATATTCTGAAACCAGAATACAATCTCTGCCTTCCAACTTGGATGCCACCAGATAAATATCCGTTTTCTCAAGTTCCGTGAAAATATGAGGTGCTCCATAAGTCAGCTCTTTAAGTGACCTTTCCACCTGGGAAATACTGTTATCCTTCACATGCTGCGAATGAAGCACTGTCGCCACCGTATATTCAATGTCAAAAATCCGCATATCTCCTGCCAGGATTTTCCCATCTGAATTGCACACATAGTGAAGCACATTCCCCTCGTCCTCATTCAGAGCCGCCCAGACTTCCTCCACCTTATCTGCTCCAACTGAACCAGCCAGGAAATTCTCCATTTCTGTCAGTGCTTCCGAATGGGTGGATAAGAGTGATTCTTCCAAGCCGTGACGGCTCTTATTCATTATTTTTCAGTATAAAACCTATATATCCTGCTGTCAAGCTTGTGATTTTTGGTCACTTTTTACAATTCTTGTATTGGAAGGATACTTTTGTTTTATTCATAGGATTCCATCTGCCGCTGAAATAATGTAAGGTGAATAAAACAAAAAGAAGCATATTGTGGCCTATCATGCATCCCCATGCAGACACAAGTCCCAATCCAAGAAGATTGATGCAGATAAAAGTACCCAGAATTCTTACCCCCCACATTCCCGCTACATTGAAAATAAAGGGAGTTACTGTTTTCCCCACACCTTGCATCATGCCCTCGATCACAATAGGTACACCATAAAACGGTTCGGAAACAGCAACCATACGAAGTACCGTACTTCCCAGACGGATAACCTGCGCATCTGAGGAAAACAGCCTGATCAATATCGGCGCAAAAATAAACAACAGACTTCCGGAAATAACCATCAGTCCCACTTCCAACGGCACAATTGCCCTGGCAAGGCTGTTAAGTTTTTTATTGTCATTGGCTCCAAGAGCATTGCCTGCAAGAGTAGCTGCTGCTGTCTGCATTCCATATCCAGGAATATAAAAAGCAGATTCTACTGTATTGGCAATAGTGTGGGCTGCCGTTGCAGTCTCGCCCAAAGAATTGATCATGGATGCAAATGCCACATATCCAAGGGACGTGGCAAAGCGCTGAAACATATTTGGAACAGCCACTTTCAGGCAGGGGCTCAGAACTGCCGAATCCGGCAGGAAGCTCTGACCTTTTGGAGATATATCAGTATGCTTCCATAATTTAACAGTAATTGCAATACCTCCAATGGTATAAGCTATAGCACTCGCTGCTGCTGCACCCTGAACGCCCCATCCTGCGCCTGGGATCACCAGTTCTTTTCCACCGATCAGCACAGTTCTGGTGGAATATATCAAGAAAAAGTTCAGTACAATGTTGATAACATTAAAAGTAACTCCTACCCGCATAGGTGTTTTGGTATCGCCCACTGCCCTTAGGACAGTTCCAAAAATAATGTTCGCAGTTCGAAAAAGCATCGGTGCATAGAGGATCAGGAAATAGCTGGATGCCAGTTTCTGAATAGAAGGATCTACCTGCATCCACACAGGGACTTTACTGCTCAGTCCCATTGTCAGAATTGTAAAAAATATTCCTACGATCACAACTGTCAGCACAGCCTGTCCTGAAGCTTTTTTTGCCTGTTCTTTTTTTCCTGCTCCGATTGACTGGGATATGTATGCCAGAAATCCTATGCTGATCGCAGAAATCGTACTTCCAATCAGCCAGTTTACTGTACTGGTAGCTCCAACAGCGGCCGTTGCACTTGTTCCCAGAACGCCTACCATACCAGTGTCCATATATTGTACTGCAGTCTGCATCAGCTGTTCCAGCATAGTTGGCCACGCAAGAGAAAAAATAACTGGCAGCATTTCTTTTGTTCCCTGATCTGCCAATCTGGATCCGTTTCGAGTTGATTTCATCTTATTTCTTCCTGTTCTGTTACCTGTTATTTTATGAATTGATTTAAAAAATATTTTAGCAGAATATAAAGAAAAAAAACAGGGTAAAAGTAAAGAAAAGGCAACAAAAAAACGATAACCAACCGGCTACCGTTTCCATTCTGTACCTTCAAAACTACATACATGTTACATCCTAATGGAATCATTTTACCTCTGCGTGAGTCTGGCAGCCACTTTATAACTGCCTTCCTCATTTCTTGGTCAAACCCTCACCCTATTAGTAACAGTCAGCTCCGTGTGTTACCACACTTCCACCCCTGCCCTATCTACCTCGTCGTCTTCAAGGGGGTTTACTTCTTTCGAATGGGACATCTCATCTTGAG
>NZ_JADNDC010000036.1:0-40930 GCF_015551645.1 Ruminococcus sp. D54t1_190329_F1 | reverse complement strand
CTCACAACACAATGCATTCGCATACCTTTACGAATTTCAAATTTTTCTACTTTTAATCCTGCTTTTTTGCAACATTTTATGACCACATCTCTTGTTGGCACCTGGACATCTCCATGTCCGCATATATTTGCCAACGGCATTTCCAATGTATTCATTAGCCATACCAATACTTTGTTGTCACTGGTCACATCTCTAAGAACCAACCTTCCATTTGGGCGAAGACATCTCTTCACACTGTCAAAAAATGCCTGTGGATCCGGATAATCTTTCTTGCACATTTCGTAAATACCAGCATGGCTACTTTCATATCTTCCTGCTGCTTTTGTAAATTCTTTAATTGACATTTTTTATATTCTTCATTTTTCATGCTTTTTTCTCCAATCACTGTACCTTTTCGCCTTGCATCCGCATTTCTTCATTCTTTTCATATAAGCATAAAACTGCTTATGCAATTCCCTCATTTCATCTGGTGCCTTCATAGCATGTTGATACATAAATTTATCTCCAAAACTGCTTTCAAATGTAACTGCCAGCATAATCGCTAAGAATCATTTCTCGCCTCTTACCCTAATGCCACATCTAGGATCATCATCAAACTAAATCCAAGTGCAAAGAAAAGCGTACCAATATTCGAGTGCTGTCCCTGCGACATTTCCGGAATTAGTTCTTCAACCACAACATATAACATGGCTCCTGCTGCAAAGCTCAGTAAATATGGTAATGCCGGGATTACCAGCTGTGCAGCAAGAATCGTCAGTACTGCTCCAATCGGTTCAACCACTCCTGAAAGTACACCTCCGAGAAATGCCTTTCCCTTGCTTTCGCCCTCTGCCCTAAGCGGCATGGATATAATCGCTCCTTCCGGAAAATTCTGAATGGCAATTCCAAGTGATAAAACGAGTGCACTTGTTGCTGTAATCTGTGCATTTTCAGCAAGAAATCCTGCATACATAACACCAACTGCCATACCTTCAGGGATATTATGTAACGTAACTGCCAACACCATCATCGTAGTACGGCCAAGTTTGCTTTTCGGTCCCTCTGCCTGATCACTTCCAACATGAAGATGTGGAATCAAATGATCGAGCGCTAGTAAAAACAAAATACCAATCCAGAACCCAACAACTGCCGGAACAAATGATAATCTTCCCATATTCTCAGATTGTTTAATTGCCGGAATCAGAAGACTCCAGATTGAAGCAGCAACCATTATACCTGCTGCAAACCCTGCAAGTGCACGTTGCACTGACTTGCTAAGTGTTTTTCTCATAAAAAACACACATGCTGCACCTAGTGTTGTTCCAACAAACGGAATCAGTATACCTTCAAAAATATTCATTAGCATTACATTTTCCTTCCTTGTATAATCGAAAAATTTTTCATATATATAGCAAAAATAATTCTCTTCAGCGGTATAGTAACAGTTCTATAGCTTGTTGATTATATTTTCGCTATAATCTTTCAAACCGTCTTTTTGTTAGTTTAAACTAACCACCGCATATATAAGAAACCGCGCAAAAAGTAAACTATAATTTTACACGGTTCTTCTTGTGTTTAAGTATATCACTTACGAAATCATATAACAATAGAATTCTTTCAACAATGTTTTAATTTTTTCTGAACAGTAACCTGGACAGTTTCAGCACAAAATTCCTTGGGTCATTTCATCAATCCTTCTCCCCTTCATTCGCTTCCTCCAGCATAACACTCTCCTGTACCTGTATGTCAGCATACTGGACGCGAAGAACTGCCTGAGGCCAGTTTATGCTGACCATTGCGTTTTTCTCTTTTTCCATGCCTGCTTTGCGGATTAGGTCAAGAAGCTCATTTAATACTTCTTTTGTCAGGTATCCACCCCGCCAGTGAAAAACAAGCACCTTTCCTTTCTTAGCAGCCTGCAAAGACCGCTTGTATACATCCTCCTGTTTGGTAAATGATAATTTCTTCTCTTTGTAGTAAAAATGATCATGATCATTGCAATGAGGCGCAGGCGCGATCAAGGGCTCATGATCGCGAAAGATCTGCTGATCATCCAGGTTGAAATAGTCATAGCGGATTTCCTTGTTTTCGCGATCTTTTCCCAGGCTGTTGTCAAAAGTGGCATCTAAATGATAATATGTGCCATTTATCTTCACAATATTCCAGGTGTGCCGGTATTTGATTCCTTTTTCCGGATTGTTACCGCAAATTGCGATCACACACCATACTCCCAGCGCATCCAGAAGAACCTTCACCGCTTTCGCAATGCCCTCGCATACCCCGACGCTCTGTCCAAGAGGACCTATGATCTCATGGGAATATGCTTTTTTCAGTTTGTCATAACGGACATTTTCGCAGATAAAATCGTGCACATATTTCTCT
This sequence comes from Ruminococcus sp. D54t1_190329_F1, assembly GCF_015551645.1. Lineage (NCBI taxonomy): Bacteria > Bacillati > Bacillota > Clostridia > Eubacteriales > Oscillospiraceae > Ruminococcus > Ruminococcus sp. D54t1_190329_F1. The sequence continues at coordinate 38,569 of NZ_JADNDC010000036.1, read as the reverse complement.
TTTTCCCACTCAGACATCTTCTGTGCCGGGCGGACAAGCTTCTCTACCCTGGCTGTCAGAGCCTTCTGATGCTCCCGGATCTTATTTTTCTCAAAAAGATATTCCGGTATGAAAATCAGGTTCGGCGAATCTTTGTAGTAACGATATTTAAAATTAGTTACCCAGAATATTTCCGGATGGTCCAGCCTCATCTGGAAAAAAATATTGTAAAGCTCCTCTCCGGAAAGTGCCGGAACCTGAATTTCATCCGATAGATTTTTCACCCCGACAAAAATGCTGTGATAAGTAGCCTGCTGGGGTTTGTTCATATGATTATAATAGTATTGTTCCATTTTTATCCTTTTAGCTTATCTGTCAGTTTCAGATATCCCTGCACAAGTAGATCTGTTACGATCAGCACAACGACTGACAAAATCAGACAATCTCTTACACTAAATTCGTAAAAAGCTGCAAAACCAGCAATCGTCCAATATACTCCAATATGCACTGCATACATTTTGGATATCTGCCTGGAATAATAGCACAGCTTATTGTAAACAAATTTCCATTTTTCTATAATCGGCATGAGAAAAAATGCCACTGCAAATACAAGGATAATGCTGCAGAAGGTTCCCACTACTTTCACAAGTCCGGGAGTTCGATACTGTTCGATCATATAATTAAAGAATCCGTCAACACCCGGATGCATTACGATGCAGATTACAAACCAGGCTGCCGCTACGATTCCGCATACCAGACCGCTCTTTTTGTAAAAAGCTCCTTTTTCATCCTCTGGTACTTTTCTGATTACTTTTGCAAAAACATATCCTAAAAATACATAACTCAGATATGGAAAAAAGCAGAAGCTTGTCTCACCTTTTCCCCCAAAGGTCATATCCAGAAGCCAGTTAAGTGCCTGATTATCAGAAACCAGCAGTTTGGTAAAAGGTGTTACGATTCCCACTATCAATGCACTTATTATGTAACCGCCAAGTTTTACATTAAATTTCCTGTACAAAGCAAGTACAAGGTAGCACATACCGGATATGAAAAAGATATTCACAAATGTAAGCATGGAATACCGACTTGCTTCAAATACTTCCCTGCTGCCTGCTACTTCTCCTGTAATAGAATTTCTAATGGCGTAGCTGACCGTCATGACTGCCGCATAGCACAAATTGCTTATGCCTTGGTAAATCAACAGTTTTATACCGTTTCTGACCATGTCCTTTGGCTGGGAATGACGTGTAAAAACACTTCCAAAACCCATGGTAAACAGATATAAGCAGGCTCCGGTAGGCATAAACAGGGCAAACATAATTTTATGTACACTTGACTCTGCCGCTGCTGCACCTGCAATTGTCTGAAAGGAATGTATAAATACAATCATGATCATCAGAAAGCCTTTTACCAGGTCAAGCTCTCTCTGGCGTCCAGTATTTACTTCTTTTTCTTTTAAAGAAAACATATTTCTTCCCCTTTTCCTTAATTTGTTCAAATATTATCTAAAAGTGCAATGTTTTTTGGATACTCCATATTAGAATATAAGTTCAGCTGCAGCTGCAATATCCTGTTATACTCATCACATCCAGGCTCAAGGACTCTTCTCTGCTCATACAAGTCGTGGTCTTCCTTGCTCATTTTCACATCAAAGCTTTCCTTTGTATGAAACTGGATTTCAATTCGGTAGTTGCGCGGATTTTTAAATTTGGTATTCACGCCATTGTATGGAAAACTGTCATTAGTCCAATAATTTTTTAATGCATAAATTTTCCAGTTTTTCTCAGACAAAGCCGTTATAACAGAACGGATCTGTTCTACATAATCTTCCGGATCCAGTATGATCGTATAACGGACTACATCCGCCAGCGAATCAAAGAAGGATTTCTCTACTCTCTGATAAAGCTTATTGTACAAGGATTTCGGTGATTTCACTCTGTACTCTAATCCTTCCAGTACGGCTTTGTTGGTTTTCGCGAACTCTACAAGGAATTTGGTTGTCTCGAATTCTGTGGATAAATAATCGGCATAAAACACTCTTTCCTCAGGAGAAAGCTTCTGAAACAGTTTCCTGTCCTCATCTGTCCATAATTCTTCGATTTCTTTGTTCAGATAGATTTTTTCAGCTGTTTCCGCAGACGGAAGGCGGTGAAGCTCTATGGAAGCAATAGAAAAAAGATCAAAACTGTGGTCTGACCGATTAGACAGACTACTGACAATTTTCCCGAAATTATCAATAATTAAATTTACCTTCCGCTCAATCAGTGTATAAGCCGAATCCGAACCGCCTGCTTCTATCACCAGCTTGCCATCTTTTACCTTAATACTTCTTACCACGTTTCTTTCAACAAATCCAACGATTTCTTCGGAATTATATTTGTCGAACTTGTCATAGCTCAAATCAATATTTGCATTTTTTAGTTCTGCCAGCTGGTTTCCAACAGCTAACACAGCTGCCAGTTCCTTCAGCCTGATAACATTTTGATTGTTCAACACCAAAGCTTCTTCTAACTGAACAGGTGCTGTACCATTTTCACCGATAAAGTGAAGCATACGGATTATGGCATATTTATGCAGATCTGATGGAAATTCAAATATATCGCCGTATTCTTCCAACAGGCATGCACTGAACAAAACATGATATTTACTCATAACCTGAAAGAACGTAAGCTCTTCTGTCTGCTTCTGAATTCCAAGCTTGTCCACATATCTATTCATAATTTCCTGATTTAAGCCAAATCCAATATGTGCAAATAGCGCTGCGGACAAAAGGCAGTAGCACTCATCTTCATTCAAATTTTCCAGTTTCTGCTTATCCATTATCATATCACAAAATTCTGCAATATCGATAAAATGCATTATAGAATAATCAGAAATATTAGGATATAACTTTTTATATTTTTCCAGCATTCTCTGGACAACTGTACAGTTATCCCGGTAGTTCCCATATAGTTTTTTTGATTTTGCTAATAAAATTTCCGAACATTTATTAACTATCATTTGGTTTATTCTCCAGTCTCTTTTCCCTGTTCTCCTCCGTTTGCCACTTTAATCAGGATAATGGCACAGAGTTATTCGTTTCTTATCCAGCTTAATTACCTCAAGATTACTTACCGTTTCAAAATAATCATTCATATTCCGAATATTCTTTTGTCATTTAAAATCATATCGAACCACAGCACAGTTTTTTACTCCAAATGCAGCATATTCCTCATTTGTCATATCCGTAAAATAGGACTGTACCACTCTGGCGATTCCATTATGGGCAACCAGGATGTAAGTCTTCTTATCGGACTCTGCTTTTATTTCATCAAGAAGATTATAAATCCTCTGTGCCAGCCGAAGTGTTGATTCTCCGCCTTCATGACTGCATGCAAAAAACTCCTTTGCTTTCTTGAAATCCTTCCCATCCCGGGGAGTGGACTCCCATTTTCCAAAATTCTGCTCAATCAGCCTTGGTTCCACCCTGTATGGAATTCCTGTCATTTCCGAAATCAACCTGGCAGTATCCGCTGCCCTGCTAAGCGGAGAGCAGAGGATTTCATCTGCCTTAACCCCCTCTGTAAGAATCTTCTGTCCCGTCTTCTTTGCCTGCTCGCGTCCATATTCTGTAAGCGGACTGTCTGTAGCCCCGCAAATTTTGTTCTCAACATTCCACACAGTCTGCCCGTGCCGGATGAAATAGAAATGTCCCATGGTGGGTTCCTCCCGTTATTTTCTTCTCATAATCCTGGTTATATTTCTCGGTAAGCGTCTTTACCTCTGCTTCTGTAAATCCAATATAAGGTGCAAAATTCCTAGAGCATGTTTAAAAAGGCTTTCTGCAAGATGTGCGTCACAATCGTCCAATAAAATAATGGGTTCGTCATTTTCATTAACAGTTTTTATTACAGCTGCAACTACTCTAACTGTTTTCATAAGTTCCTTGTTGAAACGTAAATATGCATCTTCTTTAGTAATTTCAGACATTTAATCCCATTTCATAACGTATATCAATTTAAGGTTCCAATATCCTCAACTTTAATATAGTTTAAGATAGTAGGCGCAGCATCCCATCCCCTTAAATAACTTATTTCAGAATTATACACACATTTTTCTATTTTTCCCTTTAGTTCTTCAATATCATTTACGCCAAATAATACCTCCATTTTTTTACAATATCTACGTGACTTCATTCTTTCCCATTCTAGCCCTTTATTTTCAACATAAATATAACATGTAGGAAACCAACAAGTGCCATACCAAATTCGCTCATTTTTAGGAAGATCATAGGCATTACAAACCTGATATAAAAATAAATCTGCTTCTGCAATTGCTTCTGCCGTATATATCGGAAATTTTTCTCTTTGACTGCAAATAATATTGCCAACTAAAGTATACTTATCTTTCATTTGAGACATTGGCTTATAATGTTCTTCAATGACAAAACTATGATGTCTAAATGTTGTATAATTAGTTTGTTTAATTTCTCCACCAAAAAGACTGTTCTCTAAAAAATATGTATATGTTAGCAATATATTTATTGCCTCATAGTCTTTAATATGACGTAAATAAGCAATAACACAGATGAACAATTCCCACAAAAGAATTTTATATACATCCAAATCATTCTTATTTGCAGAATATGCCTGTGGATTAAATGTTTTTACACAAGTTAATTTGTTATATAAGTACTCAAAAGATTCTGCAAGCGTCTCCGCATAATTGCTTTCGGTTTCGGCAATCGTTTCTACAAATTCCAAATATATATCACGTACTGTTTTTGTATTTAGGAAATTATTATATGCTTCTTCTGGTTTTACATTACAAATATAATAAGATTTTAAAACCTCAATATATGCTTCTTGAAATCTTGCTATGCAGCTCTTTCGTTTAATTGATGTATTACCTCCTCTGATTTGACGAATCAAATCTTTTACTGGAAAAAAATTAGTCTTTTCCTCATCCAACCATTCTGGTTTCTTTCCAAGAGGTGGTTTTACAAACTGAGGTTTTTCATATATATTTCGAAGAAGTTTCTCATATTCTTCCTCATATTTTTCCGGATTCGAAAGATCAATATATATTCTGGTTTTTATATAAGTTGGTACATATTCCTTTCCCTCTTCATCTCGCTCTGCAATAATTGGGATGAACTTTTCTTGTCTTGCATTTCCGTACACTTCACTGGAAATAATTACTGTTTCATCTCCTACACCTCCAGTACGGTCATTTGCTTTCTGTGCGTATGCTTTATCACAAATTATGAGTACTTTTGTAATACTCGAATCATTAACACACCTTTCCATAAATTCATATTTATCATTTCCCTCTTTCAAATCCCATTTGTCAAGGACGACATCTACCCCATGGAAAACCAATCTGTTCGCAAGCTCAAGTACAAGTGCATCACTACTCCATGAATATGATATAAATATTTTGGGAATTTTATCAATCTGCAATGTCAGCACCTCCAAATTTAACCTTCATCATTATCACAAATAATCACATCAAATATTGCCTCTTCCACTGTTTTAACACACTCATCCGTATATTTCTTTATATCTTCTCCCCAAAATCGGATAACAGTCCATCCTTCATAGTTTAACTTTTTATTTATCTCGTCGTCTCGCTCCATGTTACGTGATATTTTCTTAATCCAGAATTCACTGTTATTACTATTCTTTAATTTCAATTCTAACTTTTCCCAATCTTTTCCATGGAAAAATTCTCCATCGCAGAATATCGCAATCTTATATTTTGTCAACGCAATATCTGGACTTCCAGGTAATTTTTTGTAATTTTTCCGATACCGATAACCTTTATTCCATAAGGCTTTTCTTAATATAACTTCTATCCTGGTATCTTTTCCGCGAATATTTTTCATATTCTTATGCCGCTGTTCTTTTGTTAAAACATCAGTCACAAAATCACCTCAACAATCAGCTTTCAATTAACTTCGCCAATTTTTCTATTTCATTCATTTCCTGCCGGACATTTATACTCATTAAAGATTTAACATCAATGAGAATTCCCTGTATTTTCTGATATTCTTCTGAATTATCCTTCCAATTACTTATTGCTTCTCCTATTTTAAGCATCTGGGAATTATCTGGACATTTCCTTTTCAACGAATCAAAAGGCATAAGAAATGCATTATACACCCTCATGTTATCTCCATGTTTTTTCTTAAATTTTTTCTCAGTAGCTACATACTCCCCATATGTAATCTGTTTATTAATTGATGTTGATTCAGGAAGATCCCTGGTATTTCCAGTTACTCCGTATTTATAATACTTTGCATCAAGAATGTACACATTTGTTCCACTTATCATAATCGTATCTGGTTCAAGAGAAGCATTTTCATGTTTCGTCTTATCAATCCACCATGAAGTCTTCGGAAAATAATCAGCTTTATTTTCTATACCGAATACTTTATCAATCATTTTTTCCCAGACATATTCAAAGCGATAAGTTCCGTATCTATAAGTCTTGTCAGAATTTCTATCTCCCTCAAAATCAATAATTGCCAACATATGTCTAAACAATATGCGATTTTTATCATTATATGTATTTGCAAGCTTTTCTTTAAGAACCGAACGGAAGATTCTGTCCCGCTTTATAATTCGTGGTTTTTCTGGCATTATTCTGGTAAAAAGCCATCCCATTTGTTCAAAACTCTCATACACACAATACTCATGTATTAATGTAATCAGTTCATTTTCTTTAACACGATCGTTCTTTGTTACAAAATCCAGATAAAATACATCTGTACCCTGTACATAAGACTTCTGAGTTTTTATTGTTCTGTTCCAATTTATTTTTCCTTTTTTAGCAACTTTATATGAAACTTCCTGTTCTTTATAATAACCTCTTGCAAAAAAATCTTTTATAAGATATAAATATGACTGCAACGGAAATTCCATTTCATCAAAAGCATTTCCTTGTCTAAGAACATCTGATTCCTTTCGCTTTGTATTAGCCGAAAGTGTTGTAAATAGTAACATAATGTCCTTGCGAAGTTCATTGTCGTCTTCAGATATATGATAACCTATCGGAAAGTTGATACTAATATCGCCATCACTACATCTCAATCCAACAAATGTATCCTTTTCACAATTAGAATTCACTCTGCACTTGCTTCTTATATCAACTTTCCTCAAAAAATCACCACCTACTTTTCATCATTTTCTATATTTCGCTGCTTCATTTTTAAAAGCATCTTCTCATAGACTTCTGTTCTCAATACAGATTCCAATTTATCAGCTTCACTTGTTTCATACTTACTAACCACATCCTCCAGAGATTTACAGCTCTCATTAAATATTACTGTCGGATCCATTCTAAAAGCATTATCCCATAGATGTTTAAGCACTTTTTCAGAGAACTTATCTGCATCCAATTCTTTTTTCTTTGCAAAATATATTCCCAAACACTTATCTGCAGAGCTTACCATGTCAGTATTACTATCAATAATCATATCGTTAATTACAGTAGCAAAGGTCCCCCAACTTACTTTTGTACCATCAATCATATCTTTTGAATGTTCAGATTTTTCAAAATTATTCTCTATCTGTCTTGTACTCCATCTTCGCAAGAACGCAGTATCCAGTGTAAACACATTCTGATCAGCCGTATTCATTGTTGCCAGAATGTTCATATTGGAAGGAATCCTTACCGGGTGATTTTCATCCCCATATACCTCTTTTGCAACATCATAATTTGAAATTCCATATTCACTCTCCCCAACTTCTTCTGCAGGAAATTCATCCTCATCTTTTCGATCCAGTAACTGAAATATCTCTCCAAATATTGCAGGTGCATTGCCACGATTTAATTCTTCTATAACAAGATAATAATGATTACTGGGATCTTCTTGTGCTTTCTTTAACATTCTGGTAAATGGTCCTGGTGTAAACACATATTTTAACTTCTCATTGCCGTCTTTATCTTTTTCCACTCTCGGCAATATCTGCCCCACAAAATCTGAGTATGTATAATCGGGATGAAAAACAACCCTTTCCATCATTTTTTCATCATTACAATATTTTGTTTTTATTTCATGGCTTTTACCAGATCCTGGGACTCCATACAAAAGTATATTTTCTGCTCCTGTTTTTCTCTCGCCTAAAACTTCTTTTTCTTCTTTTATCGCATTCTCATCTGAAATATAAATACCATATGAATTCTGTTCAAGACATCTGTATATATTCAAAGCCTTTTGTAATTCTGTAGAGTATGATTCATTTATTCCAGCAGCTTTAACTATATCCAATGATTTGAATGCCTTTTGAATAATGTTTTTTCCGTACTTTATTCCGAAAATATGGATAGAAGCCACTTGCATTTTATTTTCTGCATTACTATACATTTCTTTAAGAATGTTTCCTAATTCCGAGATTGTAAAATTTCTATTTTCAACTTTGGAATCTTTAATTTTAATATATTTCTTTATATCAACTTTCGTATTAGTCGGTAATTTGTAAAATTTGTTGTTTAGCACAGAAAGATGATACTCTCCATTATTTTCATCAGCTGCTCTTATTCCAATACAATCATAACTCAACCTCTCTTTATGTTTCAAGATCACCAGAAAGTCTCCGGTGTGTAACAACTTTCTAAACTTAACAAAATCCACATCATCACTAGTAATCAATGAAAGTTGTACTTGATCTGCCTGTTCTTTTCTCCTACTTCTTACCACGCTTGCACAAACACAACTTTTTTTATTTTCGTCAAAAATGATTCCGCTTTTCTCATCAGCCTCTAAATATGAAATATTGTCCTGGTAAATGTAAAGTGGGATCTGTGTTATAAAATATTTTTTTAACTGTTCATCTTTTTCACTATAATCGCAGTTAAAATAACCATCAGCCATGAGATACGGGAACATATTCATCTGTTCTCCAGATATTGCTATGTGTGTCTGATTAGTTGTTCTCCCCTCATCCAGGGTATTAGACGCTTCCAGTCTTTTTACCAGTATTCCATCATATTCGTTTGCAGAACACTGTGGAATTATATTCTTTATTACTCTTATTGCTTCTACAAAATTCATCAAGCATTACCGCCTTTCATATAGCCTTTTATCACTTGTGCTATTGCCCTTCCCAAAAGTGGCGGAACAGAATTTCCTATCTGCATATATGTCTTCGTATATGCCCCTCTGAAAAAATAATCATCAGGATAAGACTGTACTCTTGCCGCTTCTCTTGGCGTTAATCCTCTTGCCTGGGTAGGATGTATATACATATTGCAGTCAAATTTCATATGCGCAGTTATCGTTTTACAAACCTTATCATTTTCCAGTTTAAAATATTTATCCTTAAAAATTCCATTTCTTCTGGCATAAGGCATGATATCTGCTATTTTAGGGTCATCTGAACGATCTCCCGGTTCCATTCGTCCAAAAATTTCAATATCCCTGTCATTGTTGTATCTGGCCTTATGATTTGAAACCACATCAATTACTCTGCCTTGATTAATATAAGAAATATAATCATTTGTTTCAGTACAATAATTCTTTTCTATTTTGTATCCACTTTCTATCGAGCCGCTTTCTGTAGAGTTTTTCACTCTTGAAGCTTCCAATTTCCTAAGTCCAAATAAAGCATCACCCAGATTATATTCCGGTATCTTTTCGCTAAGTTCAAATATCTCATTGAAGATTTTCTCATTATCAATTCCAAGACAATTACCTATATATATTAGTCTTTCACGATTTTGAGGCACTCCGAAATTCTTTGCATTTAGTATATGGCACTCTACAGAGTACCCGATTGCACGGAAATCATCTTTTACCTGTTCTGCTACAGATTGCATCCCTTTGACATTTTCCATGACAAAAAATTTAGGCTGAACTTTTTTTACTGCTTCAACATAACTTTTATAAAGATGATTTCTCGGATCGTCTATCAGCCTCTGTCTGTTAGCCATACTAAATCCCTGGCAAGGTGGTCCACCAATAACAATGTCAGCACTTCTTCCATCCAGCAATTCATCAAGCTCGTTTACCACATCTTTTATGTTTCCCAATATAATATGGTCTCTGGGTGTCTCCGGATGGTTATGTGCATATGTATCCACACAACAATCCTGGATATCATTTGCCAAGGTAGTAACAAATCCTTCCTGTGTAAATCCTAACGACAACCCACCTGCTCCGCAAAACAAATCTATCATCTTTAGTGAATCATCATTAACATTTTTTCTGGCGTTCTCAATATAAGTATTACAATATTTGCTTACAGGACATTCATAACACTGCTGTACATTTTCATTACATATAACGGATAATCTTCTGAATGCAGTCATAACTTCTGCATCGTTCTTTACCTCGTCCTTATATAATCTGGCCCTTGCATTAAGGAAGTCCTCTTTTACAGTTTTCGTTACTCTTTCAATACAAATTTCTATATTTTCCTGCTCTTTACTATCAAGTCCTGCTTTTACAAACGCAGTAAACTCACATTTATCGTTTTTGTATTCCATATCAGTCTACCCACTCTCCAAGATTTATAAATGTACTCTTTACCGATTGGGCAACAGCTCTTGACACATTAACTGTAACTGCATTCCCAAATTGCTTATACGCCTGGCTGTCAGACACTGGAATCACAAAAGAATCTTCAAATCCCTGCAATCTTGCACACTCGCGCGGCGTAAGTCTTCTTATCTTTCCCTTTTGTGTGACATAATTATCCTGACATGCTCTGTGCATCTTCGCCATAGTTGCACATAAAGGTCTTGCAATCTCAAGATCTATTTCTGATTTTGCTTTATATCCACCAGTTCCATTAGATAATATTGTGGGTAATATTCTATCTGACAAAAAATACTTATTATCAACTTCCGGCTCTAATAAATCCTGTAAAGTTTTTTTAAGTTTTTCTTTTTGCGGAAATATGAATTTTGCATTCTGGTTGTCAAAACACACTATGTAAGTTCTATTTCTTGTCTGTGGTATTCCATAGTCGGCTGAATTTAATATATCACAAAACACATTATATCCGAGCACGTCTTGTAATACTCTGTGTATTTCTTTATATGTTTTTCCATTATTATGAGTCCGTAAAGAGCGGACATTTTCAAGAATAATCGCTTTCGGCTTCTTTCCTCTTTTAATTTTATCATCCACTATTTCTGCTATTCTAAAAAACAAGGTTCCTCTTGTGTCCTCAAAACCTTTTTGTTGTCCCATCATACTAAAGGGCTGGCAGGGAAATCCCCCTATAAGAATATCACAGTCTGGTATAATTTCTAATGGAATTTCATTTATATCTCCTAAAACAATATGATCACCAAAATTAGCCTTATATGTCTGTACCGCGTACTTATCAAAATCATTTGCCCAGACAATATTATAACCGGTATCTGCAAAACCTTTATCAAGTCCTCCAAGTCCGCTGAAGAGTGATACAACATTCATCTATTCTTCCTCCCCAAGCTTATTATTTTTTATGTACTCTCTGATCCATAACCCAATTTCTACAGAAGCAGTTTTTCCTTCTTTACGCAATAATGTCATAAATTCATCTTTTACTGTCGGTTCAATTGATATTTCTATTTTTGCAGTTTTTATTCTTCCTGCAGGTCTTCCGCAATTATTTTTCTTTATATTCGTCATTAAAATTTCCTCCATTTAATATAGGTATTATATAATGTTTTTATCAGGGTGTAAATAGATTCTTTTATATAATTTTCTGTATACACTTTTCATCTTGTTTGCTATAATATATACAAAATTAAAGAAGGGAATATATGCACATGTATAAATTAATTATTGATCTATTAAATAATTTTCTAAATTATATACATATTCCAGATACTCCACTTAATCCAGATGTTTTCCAGGGTGTATTTGTGAAGAAGCTTTCCAATCAGAATATTATAAAAGAGAAACGAAGAATCAGCGCCAATAATACTATTCTAAAAGTCAACCAGACACATATAGATGTCACAGGAGAACAGGCGAAATTATTTTTCTTTGAAGGTCTGAGTAATACTACAACTCCTCCTCAGAGTATTGACATAGATTTATATGATAATAATTTGAGCTATCTTTGTGCTATCAACAATCCTTTAAGCCGTCTCTCTTCAGATGGAAACACATATTTTTTTCGCCATTCAATTGATGTGCCACCTTATCTATCAAATTGGGATTTAACCCTTCACAGTTCTGCATACAAAAAATACGGACACAAGGGCACGCAAGTTCAGATTAATATACCAGATTCGAAAGAATCCTTTACTTTACTCCAAAGATATGCCTTCCAGGACGATGCTCTTGTCATGCTGAGATATGATTATTTGCGCTACCTTGCCATACTCATCCCCTCAGAGTTGTGCAATCACCTATATTCTATTACTGACACACATGGTTCTCATAATATAAACTTTGCAGTACTAAATCCTTCATATAATTCAGCATTAGCAATTCAATTACAACATCAAATCATTTCAAAAGATGTCATGTATGACGATGCTAAAACAATTGCATTGCAAAATACCCTTAATAATACCCCGAATGCTGGAACAGATATTGAAAGAATTGTAAAAACACGCGTTTCACAAGGCTCCTTTCGAAGACTACTTCTTCTTGAACGTCATCACTGCAACCTTTGCAATATTTCCACAACATCGGTATTACGTGCAAGTCACATTAAAGAATGGTCTGAATCTTCCAGAGAAGAACGTATAGATGCAAATAACGGTTTACTTTTATGTGCTAATCATGATGCTTTATTTGACCGCCACCTAATATCATTTAATCCTGATACTGGAAATATATGTATCTCAGAATCAATTGACAATGAACAGCGAAAAGCACTAAGTATTTCAGAATCAACACAGCTTTCTATGGGTGAACGCATGAAATCATATATGCGTATACACTATAAAAAAATTATAGATAAAGAAAATCAATAGTTTCATTATTGCGAGATGTAACCACATACATCTCGCAATATTAATTTGTTTACAACACTCCCTGCTTCCACATTTCTTCCGCCACACACACATATTCCTTACTATTCTCCAAAATCCCTATTTTCTCTTCCCATGTAAGATTTCTCTTAATCTTCGCAGGACTTCCCATTACCAGGGAACCTTCTGGGATGATGGTGTTTTTGGTGACGAGGCTTCCGGCTCCGATGATGCAGTCGCTACCAATTTTTGCGCCGTCAAGAATTATGGCACCCATTCCAATTAAAGTGCGGTCGCCGATTGTGCAGCTATGGATTACAGCATTGTGGCCGATTGTGACATTATTCCAAATATAGACTGGCAGGCCTCGGCTGACGTGGACTGTGCAGTTTTCCTGGATGTTGGTTTCCTCGCCGATTGCGATTGGCGCGTCATCTCCGCGGATTACGCTGTAGTATAGCACGCAGCTGTCGCGACCGATTGTTACATCACCGATGATTACGGACTGCTTCGCAATTTTTGCCGTTTTATCTATTTTTACATTCTTATAGTTCATTTGTTGTTCCCCGATCTGATGATATTTTATGGAATGAATATCAATCTATTTTCATTAATAGTAACATACAAAAAAGAGATTGTATATTCTTTCATTAATATACAACCTCTCAATTTCAATTCACAAGTTACTATTCGCTCTTGATCAGCAGCACGCTTCGCAAAGCATAGAAGTTCATTCACATGATTCTGCGCCGAAATTCTCGTTTTTACTGTGAACTTTATTCACCTAAAACGCTTCTCAGAACGTTAACAATAAGCAGTAACTTACTTGTTTCTTTTTCCCTTACCTAAACAATATCCCTGCTACTTTCTCCAGTTCCCGTCGTTCTTCCACATCATCATAGGACTTCTCCCTGTCGTCTAGTCCTTTCACCACATTTATTGAAAAAAGCCCGTCTTTGTTACAGTAGAAGAAAATTCTCTTCACACCGTTGATTTTAAACCTAGCTTCAGCATTTCCTTCTGGGTAGAGTTTAACCATTTGCATGCGGTCTGAGGATGCAGCTGCGATAAAGGAAATGTAATGTTTTTTCGTCATATCATGATCAATGCAGACGAAGTATTCGGCTTCTACTTTTTCGATAAAAATTTTATGATTCTCGTCAGTTTCTTCTGGGACCGCGGGCGCCAACTGCACGCCGTGGCAATGTATGACAGCTTCGCCCATGGTATGGATCACATTGCCGCATACAGGGTAGACGTAAAATTTTGAGCGGAGCATGTTGGCTGACACATTTGCATTACTCACGGTACTGCCAGAGATCAGTTCTGTGACAGATATGGAAAAAGCGTCTGCAATTGGCTCCAGCAGCGTAATATCCGGATAGCCTTTTCCAGTTTCCCATTTGGAAATTGTTTTGTCTGTGACTCCCAGCTTATCAGCAAGCTGTAATTGTGTCATTTTGTTTCTTTCACGTAATTCTTTAATTATGGTTCTTGTAACATATTGGTTCATAATATCTACCTCCATGTGCAGATTCTATAACAAATTTGACTTTTTGAGTACCTACGCAAAGTAGAGTTTCCTACGCTGATAAACTTCTTTCTTATAATTATTGATTTTTTATGTTCATAAAAATTAACAAAAGCACGCTGTTTTGTCAATTTTTATTTACTTTATAAGCTTAACATTTTTATTTACTTTATAAGCAAAACTTTCTCCTCAACCAGATTTTTTATATTTGATTAAGGAGACTAATTTTCGTTTATAGGCAACGCCAAACTTATTTTTCTTCCAAAAACTTTTCTATTTTATCCCAATATACTTCCATCGTCTCATCCCCGCCACAATATATCTCATGCTTCGTCCCGGGCATGTAGACATATTCACAGGGAGCTGCACCGCGCTTTCTGATTTTCGCTGCGAATTTCTGAAGTGCGCGGACGGATACGAAATCGTCTTTTTCGGCCTGAAAAATAAGGAGTGGGGACTGGAGCATCTTCCAGCCGTGGTATCTTAAATACCAGCTCATTTTTATGGAGGCTTTCAGCCAGCCATAGGATGGTGCACAGGTCTGGAGAAACTGTTTTTCTTTTCTCAGGTCGTTGTACCTTATAAATTTAGGTTCAGAGGTGCCGGCGCTGGTTTGGAAGGTGTCGGTTCCGTCGTAAGGTTTCTGGCCTAAGACATAGGACTCTTCCTTTCCCCAAAAGCATTCTGCATGGGCGATCAGTACGGTCAACGGCCAGGGCACACCTCCGGTGAGCGGTTTGATCATAGGCGAGCTTAATATCACTTTATGAAAAAGAGCGGGTTCCCAGGCTGCGGCGATTGCGCCGATTGCACCGCCCATGGAGTGGGAAAAAAGGTTCAGGGGCAACTCCGGGTATGCCCTTTTGATTTCGTGGCATACTTTCAAAAAATCCCTTACATACCGCTTCCAGATATCAATATGTACCAATGAGGGATCTGCTGCCAGACGGTAGCTTTGACCGTGTCCCATATGTTCTGGCATGTATACGTGATAGCCAGCCTGTAAAAAATAGTAAATCAGCTCCTCATATTTTGGTGCGCCTTCTGTGAAACCATGACTGATCACCGCCACCCCCACAGGATTCTCTGCCAGATAACGCTTCACATGGATTTTTCCCGTAATTCCATTTTTCCCATGGTAAATGTCTTCTGCTCCGGGAATGTAGCCCTCCCGGCAATGGACCTTTAAATAAGGTTCCACCTCATTTTTCATAGTATCTAAATATTTGTTTTCTTGTATTATTTTCATTCCAAAACTCCTTTTACAAGCAGCTTATAAAATCATAAAAAACAATCATCACGATTCACAAATTCCTGATAACACAACTCATTCAAAAGTATCTAAAAAAAAGATATACTGCGACATGTGTGTTACAATTTACGAGAGGCTTAATACTTTATTACTATCCCCCCAATAATCCCATTAATCTTCTTCTCATTATAAAACACCAGAATAATTCCGCCCACCATACAAAACACCGCTGCGCCAAAGGCTGCGATTCTATAACCAGTTCCCTCTCCTGCTCCAATCGTAGAAACAGCAGTAAAGATCAGCATGGAAAGACTCTGGCCCAGTTTGAATGCAAAGGTTCTTGCCGCATAAAACATTCCTTCCCTGTTGCTTCCGGATGTGATGGAATCACTCTGGGCGATATCTGCCACAACCGCCTGGGGCAAAATTCCGAAAATCGCCATCGGCAGCGCTGCCACCACCGTCAGGATCAATCCCTGTACGGTTTCCGGAATAAAGCTCATTTTTCCCATAAATCCTGTATAGAAATAAGCCAAACTGAATACAGCAAATGCAAATAGAATCATCTTTTTCTTACCCAGTTTCGGGGTAAGCTTATTTACCGGAATGTAAAATACCAAAGACAATGCTGTCATCCCCACAAAATACAGGGTTGTCATCGTCTCCGGCAGCTTCAGAAGGCTGGTCACAAAGAAAGGCAGACCTGTCTGAAACATGGTAAGGGCGATCCAGTAAAAAATATCGGAGCCCACAAATTTACAAAATTCTCCATTCTTAAACGTAGCAGTCAGGGAGCGAAAAGCAGACTCTTTTGCTGGAACTGTGTCCACGTAATCCTTTTCCCGAATGCAAAATACCGGTATCAGCATGCAGATAAATGCCACCACTGCCATCAGCGTGAAGGTGACACGGATGGCGCCAACACGTCCAAATGCCGGGATAAATGCACCCCAAATAGTTGGTGCCAGGTATGCAACTGCAGTTCCTGCAATGAATGTAAAGGAAATCACCGTAGAAATGTTAAGCCGCTCCTGCTGAGTATGTCCCAGCTCCGGAATCAAGGCATTATACGGTGTGCAATAAGCTGTAATGGAAAGGTAATAGGCCAGAACCATCACCAGCAAAAACGCTGCATTGAGCCAGCTTTTCTCATTAATCGGGGACCAGAACACCAGCACTGTGGAAAGTGCCAGAGGCAAGGACGCCCATTTCAGGAATGGAATTCGCCGTCCATCTTTGGCTGTACACCGGTCCGACCAGGACGCGATCATAGGATCTGTAAAAGCATCAAAAATTCTCCCGAAGGCTGTGATTCCTCCGATAATAGTGAAAATGCCAAGCACCACCAGTCCCTGTGGAATAAATACGTTCTGCCCCTGGCTGATGGCGGTTTCATCTGGCTGATAAAAATACACAAGCCAGTTTGAAATGATTCCGGACAACATTGCCCATCCAAACTGACCTGCTGCAAACTGCCATATTTTTGCTGTTGTAAGTTTCTTCATCACGTACTTACCTCCTGCTTCTTTATATAATGATAGTATCATTTTTGTGCCCGCTTCACAATATACGAATCATTACTATTGCACAATTTTCACAGAATTTATTACTGTTTTATAGGTAATAATTTACTTGCAAGTGTTTGAAAAAGGCTTTCTGCAAGATGTGCGTCACAATTTGTGGAAGATTTTATCCGGATGAGGGCGCCATAGCGGGCAGCAACCGAATTCGGGTAGAATATACCGCAAAGTGGGCGTGCAGATTGCGGATTTTATTCAGCATTCCACAGCCACTTTAATTACGCCATCTCTCTTATTTTCAAAGAGCTCATACGCTTCCTCAATTCTGCAGAGCAGATAGGTATGTGTGAGCACAGGCTTAGGCTTCTCCATTCACTGTCTGCCATCCGGAACTTTCATGGTAAATATAAAAGCAAGTGAACTAAGCAGCAGCATATAAGGATACAGCAGCATTGGAAGTATATCAAATGCACTGACCACTTCTCCTAAACTGGCTGCAGCAGAAACAGCAACCAGCATTTGCGCTCCGTATGGTAAAATCCCCTGAAAAATACAGGAAAATGTATCCAGGATAGAAGCAGCTTTTCTGGCGCTGATACCGTAATCCTTTGACATTTCTTTTGCAATCGGGTTCGCCATAACGATCGCAACTGTATTATTGGCAGTTGCAATATCCATTAGCCCAACTAACAGTCCCATTCCCAGGAGCCCGCCTTTTTTTCCTTTAAACACTTTCTTTATCCAGTATAATAAAGCGGAAAATCCACCATACTCCTTGATCAGGGCACAAATTGCAGCTACCAGAATCGCAACCATACTGGTTTCAAACATCCCTGCAGCACCAGTTCCCATATTTCCGATCAGGTCTGTTGGTGCTATCATTCCTGTTGCAATCATAATAACTGAGCCACTTAGAATACCTGTAATCAGTACGAAAAATACATTAAATCCGATGATACCACCTATAAGAACCAGAATATAGGGAACGGTCTGTATTAAATCGTATTTTTCTTCGATAAATCCACCATTATAATTTTTCACAGACAAAACCAGCAGAATAACAATGCTGGCAATGGCAGCCGGCAGTGCAATAAAGAAATTTTCCTTAAATTTATCTTTCATTTCACAGCCTTGTCCATTACATGCGGCAATGGTTGTGTCTGATATAAATGACAGATTATCTCCAAACATGGCGCCGCTCATGACAGAACCAATACAAACCGGCAGTGCAAATCCGGATACCCTTGCTACTGCAACTCCAATTGGAACGATCAGTGTAATTGTTCCTACAGAGGTACCCATTGCAAGAGAAACAAAACAGCTGACCACAAAAAGCACAACAACTGCAAACTGAGGCGGAACCAGTGACAAAATAAAATATGCAACACTGTTTGCGGATGTTCTTCCGACTATACCTACAAAAATACCTGACAGCATAAAAATTATGATCATTGTAATAATGTTAGGATCACTGATTCCCATCCCCATAACTTCCAGCTTATCATTCAATTTAAGCTCGCAGTTCTGTATACAGGCAACAAGTAATGCAACCAGAAATATTACAACAACGGGAATTTTATAAAATCCCATCTCGATATCCAGGCCATACTCAAATAATATGCCAAGCCCCAGATACAAAACAACAAACACTACTATAGGAAGCAGTGCTTTTCCATTTCTTTTTTCATTTTTCCTCATCCTACACTTTTCTCCTTCTTAGTTATAGTACTAATAGTATCATTTTTGTGTCCGCTTCACAATAGCAAGTCAACTGGATATTTTATATAAAAAGATCCCGGCAGGCTTCTGCTTCTGAGCGCTCAAACTCAAAAGTATGAAACCTGCCGGGAAGTTTTATTTTCATCAACCAAAAAAACTATAGCTTACTGATAATCCGTCTCTTATATTCCAAAAATTCTTCTGACAATGCAAAATCCGCTGCCCTGGGTTTTCTCTCCTGGATCACGATCTCATCTTTGATGGTTCCCGGAGTTCCGTTCAGAATGTAAATCCGGTCGGACAAAAGAATGGCCTCATCAATATCATGGGTGATAAACAAGGTAGACAGATCAATATGCTGCATAACTTCCAGATACCATTTATGCACGCTGGCCTTTGTCAATGTATCCAGTGCACTGAAAGGCTCATCCAGAAGGGCAACTCCGCTGGAACTTAAATAGGTTCGAAGCAAAGCCGCACGCTGACGCATACCACCGGACAGCTGGCTTGGATACTGATACTGGGTGCCTTCCAGACCAAATTCTGCAAAAAGCGGATTGGCCTTTTCCCTGGCTTCTGCTTTCTTCACGCCTTTCAGTACAAGGGGAAGTGCTACATTGTCGATCACTTTCTTGTGGGGAAGGAGAAGATCCTTCTGCAGCATGTAACTGATGCTTCCAGGTGTGGAAGTCACATCCTGATCTTTCAGATAGACCTTTCCTTCATCAGGTGGGATAATACCGGAAAGCACATTGAACAATGTGGTCTTTCCGGAACCGCTGACTCCCAGAAGGGAAACCAGTTCCCCCTGCTCCAGATAAATGGAAATGTCCTCCAAAACCTTTTTTTCACCGTATGTTTTTGAAATATGTTCTGCTCGTAAAATTACTTTATTTTGTTCTGATGACATATTCGTTCCTTATACACAGCGCTACTTCCATAACCAGTTCCATTTTCCGCAAAAATTGGGGTAAATTTTCCTAGCAGAATAGCTCTATGCGTTAATTTCTTTCTCTTTCATTCCTTACTGTGGAAGATACTCGTTAGAAAATCCGACTCCAGTAAGATCCTTGTCGCAAAGCTGGTTCTCATACAGCCATTTGTAGAATGCATTCCATCTGTCTGCATCAATTACGCCCCAGCTTTCTGCATCGTCAATGTATTTTGTGGAAAGGAATTCCTGGCTCTTCTTTACAAGATCTTCAGCATCCTTCAGAGAGCCTGTATTATCGCCGTCAATGAGGATCTGTGCTGCCTCATCCGGATTCTCTGCTGCAAACTCATATCCCTTTGCAGTTGCTTCCATAAATGCTTTCGCCTGATCCGGATTCTCAGCAAGATAGTCGTTATTTGCAATGATAACCGGTGTGTAGTAGTCAAATACAGGATTGATATCAGAGAATGCAAAATAGTCGCAGTCTACACCTTCTACGTCAGCATTGATTCCGCCCCAGCCCTGGAATACCCAGATGGCATCCGTCTGATTGGCAGCAAGTGCTGCTGGCTCATCTGTAATATCATTAGGGATCAGGGTAACCTGACTGAAATCTCCGCCGTCGCCGTTTACAACATTTTCCAGCATAGCAAGCTCGATTGGGGAATCCCATGTGGAATAGGTTTTTCCGGTAAGTCCGGCTGGTTTATCAATTCCGTCACCTTTTCGGGAAAGGATTCCGGAGGTGTTGTGCTGAATGATTCCTGCAACCGCTGTGATTCCAAGAGGCTCGTCAAGTGCAAGGGAAGCAGCCATGGTATCCTGGGCCTCGATCGCAAACTGAGCCTGACCTGCTGCGCACATAAGGGCTGCACCATTTTCCGGTGGCTGAACGATTTCCACATCAAGACCAGCTTCTTCGTAGTAGCCTTTTGCCTGTGCTACATAAAGTCCGGTGTGGTTGGTATTCGGTGTCCAGTCCAGGCAGAATGTGATTTTCTCCTGTGCACCATCTTCTGCATATACACCTGTAGGAACTGCAAGCACCATAGCTGCCGCTGCAACTGGTGCGATTACTTTTTTCAGATTCTTATTCATGATTTTTCTCCTTTTCTACCTGCAGCCATGGCATTGTGATCCGGCTGACAATATTTACTGCCAGAAGAAGTAAAAGGCTGATGATCACAATGAAGATAATGACTGCAAACATTTTATCAAAAGAATATGCTTTTTTTACACGGGTCATATAAACACCAAGTCCGTTAAATCCACCTAGCCACTCAGAAACAACTGCTCCTACAACTGCATAGGAAGCAGATATTTTCAGCCCGGAAAAAAACTGGGGCAAAGCACCTGGAAATTTCACATGGTGGAAAATCTGTGCCCGGCTGGCTCCCATGGCCTTCATCAGACGAATGGCATCCGGATCCACACTTTTATATCCATCCAGCAGTCCGATTGTAATTGGGAAAAAAGTGGTGATCACAACCAGAGTGATCTTCGGTGCCATTCCAAATCCCATCCAAAGCACCAGAATTGGCGCAATGGCAATGGTCGGTATGGTCTGCGTAATGATCATGATCGGATAAAATGCCTGATCCATTACACGGAACCGATCCATCATAGTTGCAAACACAAATGCCAGCGCGATTCCAATGAGAAGTCCGTAAAAGGATTCCAGCAAAGTGAATTTCGCATGGAAAAGTATGGTTGGCAGATCGACAAACAGGGCTGTCAGCACTGCTACCGGAGAGGGAAGCATGTAGGAGGGAACAATTCCCGAAATGCTTACCACTTCCCAGCCAAGCAGAATCACGGCCATGGCTGCAATTGGAGGTATCTTACTGGTGATGTTTGGTAACTTTCTTTTCAATGGTAAGTACATCCCCTTCTGGTTTGTATGCAATTTTAACATATACGCTCATAGCCTTGCAGCCTGCGCGCTCAGCTACATGCTGACACTCTTTTACAATGTCCATCAGCTGGTCATAATCACCTTCAATGGTGGTCTCAAATGGTCCTACATAATAGTTCAGACCAGTAGATCTGATGTAGGCGATCACCTCGTCTACAATGCGGATAACTTCCTCTTCATCCTGTACATTTGGCAGTACCTGAATTGCTACACTTGCGTTCATTTTCTTTTCCTCCTATTTTCTGTCCCATAAACAGGACTTTGCGTTAAAAATCGAATAAGAACCATTCTTGAAACTGTGACGGAACTGAACAGGCTCTGTCAGTCAGTATGAAAAAAAGAGCACCTGCCATCCAGACAAATGCTCCTAATTACATCGTTAAACACTTCCTACACTGGCATGATCCAACAGGTTAAAAGGGTCTAAGGACTACCTTACTCTCAGCTTCTCAATTGAAACTCCCCTGGTCGTTATTCAGATTTCGTTGCTTATTATAATACACCTTTCTTCAAATTACAAGAAACTATTTTTATCTCAATTATATTTTACATACCCTTAACAGAATTGTACTGCTCGCAGTCTGACCAGCCGCTCTAATTAATATTCCCATTTCATCAGAATTCGTAAAAAAAATCCCCCTGCATATCACAGTTATTTCCTGCAGAATATATAATAAATCTACAGATTCTCAAAGGCAGCCTGAATACTGTCATAGTGCAGGAATTTTCCCTGGGCTGCAAATTCCTTGATCTGATTCAGGGTGGCAAACATGTGGCCGTCTGTCTCTTCTTCCTGAAGGTGTAGATCTTCTTCTTTCACATCCATCACAAAGCGGTAAACATCTACGAAATAGTTGTCTCCCTCCCCTGGATTCTCTCTTTTGTAAGTAAAAAGATAGCCGCCCTGCGCACTGCTTACGTCAAGACCTGTCTCCTCTTTCACTTCGCGGAGTACAGCGTCATAAGAGGATTCCCCTGCCTGTGCTGCACCACCGGAAACCTCCCACCAGCCTGGTGCCCAGGCTTTTGTCAGCACACGTTTGGTAATGAGAAACGTACCATCTGGTCTTGCCACTACTCCAAGTACGGTGAGATGGTATTCTCCGTCCTTTAAACACCAGTCGTTTCGTTTCATGGTACGGCCGGTAGGTCTCTTGTTAATATCATAGATGTCCCAGAATTCCAATTTTTATCACTCCTGTTATATATTTCTTATGTATATTTTTATATTACGATTGTTTTGCAAATATTGTTATCAAATGCAGTTTTTCATCTTTTTCTATTTCAGCAGTTCCTCCACCATCTCTCTGGTATACTCTACCTTCTCTACATGGTTGACCTCGATCTGATACAGTGCATTTGCCGCAATGTGCTCTGCTGCCTGCTCCAGATCACGAATACCTGAAGTATTGGAATAACGCTGGATGATTGCCTCCAGCGCACCCTCTGTGATAATGCACTCACTCTCTTCCATATGCATTCTCTTAAGAACTTTCGGAAGAGAGAATCTGGAAAAGATTACTTTCTTCTCCTCAGCTGTATAATCCGGAATATCAATTACTGCAAATCTGGACATCAGCGGTGCACTGATCTGGTCACGGTCATTTGCAGTAGCAATTGGATAAACACCGCCAGTTGGGATCATACACTCCATATAGTTATCTGTAAATCCAAGATTGTCCAGAAGGGTAAGAAGTACGTCTGCCGGATTTCCATTTCCTTTGCCGGAATTTGCCTTATCAAGCTCGTTAATAATAAATACCAGATTAGAGGCACCAGCCATGGAAAATGCCTCCATAATAATTCCGGGCTTTGCATTTGCGTAAATACGGGGGCTTCCGGTAAGCTGCTTGGAGTCGTTAATTGAGCTCATGTCCAGCGTAGTCCACGGAAGTTTCAGGATTCTTGCAACTGCATAGGCTATCTGGGATTTGCCAGTACCGGCAGGTCCGATCAGAAGAAGTCCGTAGGCCGGAAGGGTATGTGTACGGTTGATCTGGATAATCGTCTCAATAATACGTTGTTTCACACGCTCCATTCCATAAAGCTCTTCATCCAGGATTCTCCTTGCCTCAACAGGATCGATTGCTTCAAAATAATTGTTCTTCCACTGGATATTCAACATAATAGAAAGAGCCCTCTGTGCATGATGGCGCTCTTCCTGAGAAACTTCACTGGATCTTGCCACTGCCAGATTTCTTCTGGTCCAGAGTCTGATATTATCCGGCAGTGTTTTGCCTGCGCAGGTCATAAAATCGGTAATGCTCTGAATGCTGGTAAGTTTCATCTCATCACCGTTTTCCTCCTGTTCCTCATCCTCTTCTGCCTCGGCAGGTGCATTACTCTCCAGAAGTCTCTCAATCATAAACTGCAGAAAGCCATCCTCTGCAGAAAGCTTTGTGCCGCCGCCAAAAGCAGTTTCGCGAATGCGGTATACCGCATATCCGTCCTCCCTGTTAGTACCAGACAAACGTACATTGATCCTGCTGTCTCCCAGCCATTTCAAAAGACTGGTAAATCTGGAATCAATTTTCACCACATCTGCTGTATGGTTACCGTCTTCTTCCTTAAAATCAAAAGCAGTACGGTTTACCGGATTGGTAAACACACCGCAGGAATGATGTTTCCACTGTCTCTCTTTATTGTCAAGCACCATAATCGGCTGCTCCGGTGAAGGCTTCGTATGGCTGCTGTGAAATGTTGTGTAAGTACACTTTGCCTCCGCTTTGCTTGCAGAAGCACCGCTGAAATCAAATACTGGCATAGCTTTTTCCTCTTTCCTGTGTATTTAAAGGGATATATTTCTCTAATTTTTCTTTCTTACTATAACAACATTTTTCTCTAATGTCCAGAATGAGTTGGCCTGTTTCATAATTCAGCATTGTCTTGTATTATTGTTCACTTTGTGACCAGTAACTATCTTATTTTTTATATATCTTGGCATTTCTTAGTTTTTTACAAAAAATCTCTTGCCAAAATGGAGAAATTCGTGTATTCTATTATACGGACTACTTTTCAACAATTTGATTTTCACTTAACATTTGATATATATTTCTGATTTTTAGTGCGCAGACACCATAGTCCCTCCCAAAGCTTCTAATGGAATACTGCAATCTAAAAATAAAAGACTCCCGGGCGCTCTAGAGCGTGTCTGAAAAAGCTTTCTATAAGATTTTTCAAACAGGCTCAAGTGTTCCGGGAGTTTTTCTATTCAATTATGCCAGACTTAACAGCTGCTTTCCTTCTGTCAGTCTTTCTTCAAACTGCTCATAGAAATCTCTGCCCACTTCATAT
The DNA here is from genome assembly GCF_015551645.1 of Ruminococcus sp. D54t1_190329_F1. Taxonomy (NCBI): domain Bacteria; kingdom Bacillati; phylum Bacillota; class Clostridia; order Eubacteriales; family Oscillospiraceae; genus Ruminococcus; species Ruminococcus sp. D54t1_190329_F1. Next base: position 13,522 of record NZ_JADNDC010000036.1, on the reverse strand, counting down.
GTTTTCATATAAAAACGATTCACCACATACAAATTCAGATTTTTGATCAGCTGGGCATCTGTGGCATTATAAAGAACCTCCTGCACATCCAGCAAAAAATAATGCCAGTCAGCTACAAACTTTTCATACTGGCGAAGATCCGGAGTGTCGATCCATTTCTTTACCTTGATCTTGCTCCGGCTTGTCTTCTTACATTCATGGATCTGCAGAAAATACTTAAATCCTCCATTTTCATAGAAACGTCCCAATGGGAAAAGTCTGCAGAACCCAGGACGGAAGTCATGAATGCTGCACCGTCCCTGTTCATTCAGGAAAACACAGCATTGGTTTTTTCCACTCATGCAAAGATGAGGCAGAATATTCCCATCCATGGCATCGAACTGGATCAGCCCGGTGCTTACCAGTTCCTGTGGTGTTTTTCCCAGATTCGTACACAGACGGTACACATCCATGGGATCCAGCACAACTGAGTCCCCCATACCCTCACAGCAGTCATGACAGCCCGCACAATCCTGACAGTCTGCCTTTACCATATCGTTTAATTCATAAAGTCTTCCGTCGGAAATCTCTTCCAAAGATACTTCTCGGCGCATATGCAAATTCCTCTTTCTTTTATTTTTTTGTAGACAAACATGGTTACGGTTCACTTCGCGATGCACTGAAATCATGCATTTTCAAGATTTCCCGCTGAGATTCCCCATTTTTCTGTAAACGATATTCACCAAAAACACCCCGCGGGACATTGCCAGTGAACAGTAATATAACATGCTGCCATCAACAGCATCTCCGTATTATCTATCCTCTGTATTTACAGCTTAATTCCAGACAATGCCTGTGCAAAAGCATTATTCACCGGCTCATTTGCCTCTTTCTGCTGCCTGCGCAGATAGTTCTGCACGTCACGCTTGCCTACTCCTGCGCCCTCTTTCTGACGTCTTGCCTGGAACGCGGAAAGCTTCTCTTTATAACCGCACTGGCAGACAAACGTCTCTTCCTTACCTTTTACATACATTTCCATACGTTTATGGCATTTCGGACAACGGGCATTGGTGGTGCGGGAAATCGTTTCACGGTAACCGCACTCACGGTCCTGGCATACCAGCATTTTGCTGTTTTTTCCGTTAACAGCCAGAAGTTTTTTGCCGCACTGCGGACACACTTTATTTGTAAGATTGTCGTGGCGGAAAGTGCCTTCCCCGGTCTTGATCTCATCCACAATTTCACAGGTATAGTCACGGATTTGGTGAAGAAAATCCCCCTGACGTATCCTGCCTTTTGCAATCTGGGAAAGCTTCATCTCCCAGTCAGCCGTGAGCTCGGGCTTTTTCAGATCTTCCGGCACCAGCTCCAGAAGCTGTTTTGCCTTGGAGGTAATATGGATCTCATTGCCTTTTTTCTCCATCATAAAAGAATGGAAAAGTTTCTCAATAATGTCTGCTCTTGTGGCAACGGTTCCAAGCCCCCCAGTCTCTCCAAGGGTTTTCACCGCTTCTTTATCCCTTGTCTCCATAAATTTCACCGGATTTTCCATAGCTGCAAGAAGAGTTGCCTCTGTGAATCTTGCTGGCGGTTTTGTTTTTCCTGTATTTAAGGAAGTTTTCAAAATCTTTAGTCTGGTTCCTGTTTTCATCTCCGGAAGGCGCTGGTCTTTCAGTTTTTTCTCATCTTCCGCCTCATCTTCCAAATCATCATCTGCCCCGCCTTCGTAAACTTCCTTCCAGCCCAGGCTCTTTATCACTTTGCCGCTGGCTGCAAATGTTTCTCCTGCCGCTTTCGCCTCCATGGTCACCTGCTCATACTGACTTGCAGGATAAAGAACCGCAAGGAAACGACGGACAACCATATCATAAATCTTCCGTTCTTCATTTGTCATGTGGTCCAGCTGAACAAACTGTTCTGTCGGAATGATCGCATGGTGGTCACTGACCCTCTTATCATCCACAAAGCTTCCATTCACCTGCACAGGCTTATTCATAAGTGCGCCTGCAAGCTTCCTGTACGGACCGATTCCGCAGGCCTTCAGCCTTTCCTTAATAGTAGGAACAATGTCTTTTCCAATGTATCGGGAATCGGTTCGGGGATATGTGAGTACTTTGTGGTTTTCGTAAAGGCGCTGCATAATATTCAGGGTCTCTTTTGCAGAAAAACCATATTTCAGGTTGGCTTCCCTCTGCAAAGTTGTCAGGTCATACAGACCTGGGGCCATAGTCTTTTTCGCTTTTTTCTCTACACTGGTTATTTCAAGAGCAGCGTTCTCCAGCCTGCCCTTGATCTGCTCTGCCCTTTCCCGGGAAAAAGTACGGAAGCTCTTTGTTTTCTCATCTCTCCAGGTCCATTTCACATCCTGGGTTTCCAGAGAAATACCATAATATTCCTTTGGAACAAATTTGCGGATTTCTTCTTCGCGCTTTGCGATCATGGCAAGGGTGGGGGTCTGCACCCTGCCACAGGAAAGCTGGGCATTGTATTTACAGGTGAGGGCTCTGGTACCGTTCATTCCCACCAGCCAGTCTGCTTCTGCCCTTGCAACAGCTGCACGATAAAGATTGTCATAGTCATGCCCGTCTTTCAGATTGGCAAAGCCTTCTTTAATTGCTTTATCTGTGACTGAGGAAATCCACAGTCTCTTAATTGGCTTATGGCAGCCTGCTTTTTCCAGGATCCAGCGGGCAACAAGTTCCCCCTCCCGTCCTGCATCTGTGGCTATAATGATTTCTCCAATATCTTTTCGGAAAAGCTGAGTCTTTACTACGGAAAATTGCCTGCCTGTCTGGCGGATGACTACCAGCTTCATCTCCTTGGGGAGCATGGGCAAAGTCGCCATTTCCCATTTTTCATACTTTCTGTCATATTCTTCCGGGTCAGCCAGGGTTACAAGATGTCCAAGCGCCCAGGTTACTACATAGTTTTTGCCTTCGAGAATACCACCGTTCTTCTGGTTTGCGCCAAGAACACGGGCAATGTCTCTGGCGACGGATGGTTTTTCCGCAATTACAAGTGATTTCATGTATACACTCCTGATTATTTTCGTATTTGATGATGTCTGCTTAAGCAAACAGTGAAATCCTCTCCATAATTGTTAAGGAATAGTTACATTATAACACACTTCAGAAATTTTTAAGAATATTTTGTTAAAATTAATTTGTAAAACGATCCCACCAATGATATTATGTAACCATAAAAGACAGAGAATCTACATCGCGATACTTCAGGTTCTTTGCAACAGAGCATGCCCCCAAATACGTTCCCTGATATGTGCTTCACAATTTATGGGAGATTTTGCAAACATGTTCTAAAAACCTAGGAGAAGTTATGTATTATTTTATTGTTAATCCCAATTCCCGCTCTGGCAGGGGACGTTCCATCTGGAATGAGATTCATCAGCAGCTTATGCTTCGGGGAGTTGATTTCCAGTACTGCCTTACAAGATATTCTGGACATGCCGCAGAGATTGCTTCTGATGCCTGTGCTCTTGGCACTGAATCTGAGCCTGTATATATCATTGCAGTGGGAGGTGACGGCACCATTCACGAGGTGCTCACCGGCATCACCGATTTTGACCGGGTAGTCTTCGGATACATTCCAACCGGCTCTGGCAATGATTTCTGCAGAAGCATGAGACTCCCTTTTGATCCAATGGAATCACTGGAATATATCCTAAAGGCAGAGTATATCAGCAAAATGGATGTTCCTTACCTGCTCCGCAATAATAAGAAGTCCCGATTCGGTATCAGCACGGGAATCGGATATGACGCCGGCGTATGCCAGGAGGTTCTGGCAACGCCCTTAAAGAAGGTATTCAATCGTCTTGGGCTGGGAAAGCTGATTTATCTTTTCATTGCATTGAAGCAGCTGATTTTTATTAATCCAGGAAAAATGACAGTGACCCTTGATGGAGAGAATACTTTTTCCTATGACCACGTATATTTTACAGCGGTTATGAATCAGAAATATGAAGGCGGCGGTTTTAAGTTCTGCCCGGATGCTCAGCCTGACGACCAGGTTCTGGACGTGATCCTTGTGGAAGGTATCCGTAAGATAAAGCTTTTATTTTGCCTGCCTACTGCTTTTTTCGGAAAGCATGTGGGCATCAGGGGAATACATATTCTCACCTGCAGAGATATCCATGTACATAGTGCGTCCGCTCTTCCCATTCATATTGACGGGGAATCTGGCGGAATTCGCGAAGATTTAACAGTTTCCATTGAAAAAAGCTCTTTAAAAATCATTTTACCTGTGGTATAATCTCTCACGATTTGGGATATCCGGAATTACAGGACCGATAACCCGGATTGGAAAAGGAGTGAAAAAGACTTGGTACAATTTATAAAAAAATACAGGCATGGTCTGATCATACTTGCGTATGCCATTGTTTATATGCTTTTTTTTGAGTATCTGGAGCGCAGGCCGGTGCGGGGATTTCATGTGATCGACACTGTTTTTGATGATTACATACCATTTTGTGAATATTTTATTGTCCCCTATCTGTTATGGTTTCCCTATCAGATTGTCACAGTTTTGTACTTTATCTTCAGGAACAAGAATAAAAAAGAATATTATCAGTTGATTTTCAATATGATGATGGGTATGACTGTTTTCCTGATCGTGTCTTATATATATCCAAATGTACTGCACTTAAGACCATCGGAGTTTCCAAGGGAAAACGTGTTTACAGATATGGTAAGATGGCTGTATCGGACGGATACACCGACCAATGTTCTGCCAAGTATTCATGTGTTTAATTCTCTGGCAGTTCATATGTCACTTACCAATTGTGAGGCGCTGAGAGACCACAAAGGGGTAAGGTATGGATCATTGGTTCTTACATTACTTATTATCATGTCTACTATGTTCCTGAAGCAGCATTCCGTAATTGATGTGTGCTGTGGTGCTACGCTGGCGCTGTTTGGATATCTGTTTTTCTATCCGCAGAAGGCGGGAGAAGAAGCAAGTGGCATGGCAGTAGAGAGAATTGGACGGAATAATCGCAGGAAACATTATTAAACAAAACGCGCACTTCCAGAAATTGGAAGGCGCGTTTTTTTATTAACAAAAATATGGGCGACGGCAACCGAATATGGATAAAATATGCCGCAAAGTGGGGCGTACTGATTGCAGGAATGATTTTTCAAAAATCTCCAGAACGCCCTTATCATTAATCAGTTAAATCCATAGAACTTCTGGCAAAGCTTGTATGCAGCTACAGACACCTTACGTCCGCCGCGGCCTGGAAGGTTCATGAAGTTACCCATGAGGCTGTGGCGAAGTTTTCCGTAGAGGGCACGGTTCGTGGAGCGGATATATTCCAGAAGCTCCTTCTTCTTGTCGAGAGCTTCCTTTGTGCCGGAGCGGATCAGCATAATGGAGGAAATGGTAGTAATAATATCCAGATAACTGATCATGTAGGCTCTGGTGCGTTTATTCATGCTGCCGCAGCTGGTGTAGGAATTTACCATCAGTTTATTTACGCGGAGCTGCTGGTCGATTCTGCGGATCATAACTGTCTCGTTTACGGACTGGTCATCGCGGCCGATAAAGTAACGGTAGAAATTAGTATCCAGGTAGTACATGTTCTGTACATACGGCAGCGGATCAAAGGCAAAAATATTATCTACGTAGAAGGTATGCTCCGGCAGAGTCAAGTTGCACTCAAGGAGAAGCTGGGTACGGTAGATCATGGAGTGCATGAGAAGATATTTTCCCTTTGGCATGTGACCTACTTCATTCCAGGTGAAAATCTGGTTCACTGGCAGGCAGTGACGATACTGCATAACCTTCTTGCGGGTAGCACCCTGTTTCTCGTATACAAAATTACTGATGAGAAGATCAACTGTTTTGGAGCCTTTTACCAGCTCTTCCAGAGTTTTCAGGATCTCTTTGTAGGATTCTTCATTTACCCAGTCATCGCTGTCTACAACCTTGAAATAGAGCCCCTGGGCATTGTGGATACCGGTGTTTACGGCGCCGCCGTGGCCAAGGTTTGGCTGATGGATGGCGCGGACAATGCCTGGATATTTCTCCTGGTATTCATCTGCGATCTCGGCTGTTCTGTCCTTGGATCCATCGTCAATTACAAGGATCTCTACTTCATCTCCGCCTGGTAAAAGGGATTTGATGCAGTTCTCCATATAAGCTTCAGAATTATAACATGGAATTGCTATGCTCAGTAATTTCATTTATTTTCCTCCTCATGTAGTGTAACGATTCTGTATTTTAAAATTACGCACCTTGCGATGTATTTTCCTTTTTTTTCTTTGAATTATGTTCTCAAAAACTCCAGCTGAACCATTACATATATTTTTCATAAGCGCCAAACGCAGAAGGTATGGCGTAGTTTCTCTCTGATTCTTTTTTATCTGCAAAAAGAATTCCCGGGGCATGTGTCTGCTCCAGGGAGGACACACGGATCCGGTACGCTTTCATCCTCCACTCAATGTGGGAAAAAATATGCCTGGCATCTGGCAGTTCTTCTATATATAAGGGCTCTGCGCCAAGCTCTTTCACGTATTCCAGGGCTTCCTCACGGTTCAGGTATCCTTCTGTATTGGGAAGCTCGTATAATCCGGCAAGAAGACCTTTCGGCGGTCGCTTGCGGATCGCAGTGCAGCTTCCATCCTGAATAACCAGCACGGTACGCTCTTCCACCACTCTTGGCTTCTTTGGTGCTTTCACCGGAAACTTTTCCATGGTGCCGTGAAGTCCCGCCTGGCAAAAGCATCTCACCGGACAAAGATCACATTTGGGCTGTCCGTTGGGGACGCACACTACTGCTCCAAGCTCCATCATTGCCTGATTAAAATCACCTGGACGGTCTTTCGGGATAATTTTCTGCAATGCGCTTTCTGTCTTTTTGCGAAATGCAGGTCTGGTAATATCTTCCGAATCTTCCGTCATTCTGGTGACTACACGGAAAACATTTCCATCTACGGCTGGCACCGGAATGCCATACGCTATGGAAGCGATGGCTCCTGCGGTATAACTTCCTATTCCCTTTAACGAGATAAGAAGGGAAAAGTCGTCAGGAAGTCTGCCATTATATTTTTCTACCATTTCCCTGGCTGCCAGCTGCATGTTCCGCACACGGCTATAGTATCCAAGACCTTCCCATAGCTTTAACAGCTTTTCCTCCGGACAGACTGCCAGGGCCTGGATATCCGGCAGTTCCCTAATAAATCTTTCAAAATAGGGCTTTACAGCTTCCACGCGGGTCTGCTGGAGCATGATCTCGGATACCCAGGTGTAATAGGCGTTGTACTTATCCCTCCAGGGCAAAATCCTTTTGTTCTCATCATACCAGGCAAGAAGAGGCTGTATAAACTCATCTGTCATCTAGTTTCCTCCAAACACACAGGCACTGGATTCTGTATTTCCATCCCGTCTGGCTCTACCAGACAGTCATAGGCCAGAATATGCACCCCTGCCTTTTTCGCTTTCTGTAAGGTTTCCCCAAATTCCCGGTGCGTATCCCAGTTTGGTTCAAATCTTGTAATTCCCTTCATCTGGATCACCAGAAGCAGATAAGCCTCATACCCTTCCCTCATGCAATGAATCAGCTCTTCCAGGTGCTTCACGCCCCTCGCAGTAGGAGCATCGGGAAAACGGGCAATATTATCTGCTTCCAGGGTTACACCTTTGACCTCAATAAAAGCCTTTCTCTTATCTGAACAGGCATACAGATCGAATCTGGAATTTCCATAAGTTTTCTCAGGAGTTACCTGCACTTCCTCTGGAAAAAGATGTCCTGCCCTTACCCATTCCAGGGCGGCTTTATTGGGAATCTGGGAATCCATATTGATCAGGCGTCCGCCTTTATTTACACAGACCAGATCGTATGCCGTTTTCCTTGCCGGATTACTGCTCTTTTCCAGAAAAACCTGGACACCAGGAATCAAAAGCTCCCTGCATCTGCCTGTGTTCTTTACATGAACCGTCTCTGTCTGTCCCGCGATCTCCACATGTGCAATAAATCGGTTCGGACGATCCAGGAAACGGCCTTCTGTAATATTTTCGTATTTCATAGTTCACCTCGTGCTGCTGTCTGACTCCCAAAACGTGTCTGAAAAAGGCTTTCTTCAATGACAGTCTTAAGAAATAATGTAACTATTTCACTGCAATATAAAACTGACCAATAGTTCAAAAGCAGCAGTCACCTTTCCTATCATAACATAAAATCGGCAAAAAGCCAGTTAAAATTGAAAAATCCCATATTAGGAGATTGATTTTTTTGATTTTCCTATATAGAATAGAAACCGTCAGATTGCAAAACAGAATGAGAAAAGAAGCAATTTTAGAATTTTAAGCACACCAGAAAGGACTAAAAACCTCAAATGGACAGTATTATTTTTGATATTGACGGAACTATATGGAACTCCACTGACGTTGTAGCTATGGCGTGGAATAAGGCTTTAGAAAAAGAGAATATTAATGTCCGTGTGACGGCTGATCAGCTGAAAGGGCTGTTTGGCAGACTTCTCCCGGATATTGCGAAGGCAATCCTTCCAGAACAGACCAAAGCGGAACAGCTTCGGGTTATCGATATCTGCTGCCAGGCTGAGCACGATCTGCTGGGTGCGATGGGCGCACCTGTTTACGACGGACTAGAAGAAACTTTGAAGGAGCTTAACAAACGCTACCCGCTTTTTGTAGTAAGCAACTGCCAGGCTGGATATATTGAGCTTGTTTTTGAGAAAACAGGGCTGGGAAAATACTTCACCGGCCATCTTTGTCCTGGAGACAGCGGGGAAGCCAAGGCGGCTAATATCCGTTCTATTGCTAAGAAGTATCAGCTGAAAGCACCTGTTTATGTAGGAGACACCTTCGGAGATTACCAGGCATGTCAGGAGGCAGGGGTACCATTTGTATTTGCTTCCTATGGATTTGGACAGGTAGATACACCGGATTATGTGATTGAGAAGCCGGCGGATTTGTTGAAATTATTCTAATTATTTATACAAATTTTTATTAGCAGTCCTTACTTTTCAAAAAATAGTGTGCCTGACTCATCACTGAAGTAACGAGAATGTGACACACAGTTATTCAACAGCAGATTGCGGGAATGATTTTTCAAACACGCTCTAGTACAGCTCAATATCTGGATTACAAAAGAAGCACCTGTATATCAATTTCCAGATATACAAGTGCTTCTTTTTCATCTTATTTCTTACATTTCTTGCGAATCACTACCACCATGATAATGAAGATAATAATTACTGCTGCCAGATAAATGATATCGTACACATAGCTCTTGATCACCATATCCAGACCGGTGAGGATTCCGAAAATGAGCAGGGTCACGCCGGAAACCAGCTGGACCTTTTTGTCATCGTAAAGCTTCTTACGCTCAGCGGCATTTCCGCCTTTCATAAGAACATCTCCATGACCGGTAAGAAGCATAACTCCCATTACAAGAGCTGCTATAGTCAGTATCATATCAAATGAATCCATATTCATATTAACTTATTCTCCACTTCTTTTGTGTTGTTCTGCTATCCGCAGCCTCAAAGACATGCAGCTGCCTTTTCATTCAGCTAGAGCATGTTTGAAAAATCATTCCCGCAATTTTCCAGTCAGATAAATGATCTTTTAGTAGAAGCACACGATCGGCACATTGGTATCAATAATGCTGTACAGAGTAGCTGCTGCATCCAGCGGCATATTGATACATCCATGGGATCCGGCGTAGGTATAGCGGTCACCACCGAAATATGCCTGCCAGGTAGCGTCATGGAAACCAATTCCGCCGTTAAACGGCATCCAGTAGGTAACCTGGGTTTCGTACTCGTAAGTGCCGTCCGGCTTCTTCTCTCCACGAAGCACATCCGGGCTCTTCTTATAATACAGGGTGAAAATTCCCGGAGGTGTGGCTCTGTCATCATAACGGATATCTCCGGAAACAATGTCAGAGTCAAAGATGATGCTGCCATTCTGGTAATAGTACATGTGCTGACTACTCAAATCTACCTCGATATAGGTACTTCCAATGTCATTATATCCGTAAGAATTGGCTCTCATGGAATATACCGGTTCCCGTGTAGTCTGAGTGCCTGTACGGATCTCTTCTGTCAGCTGTGCTGCTTCTGCGTCCTGATCGATCTTCCAGCCATATGCAGAGCCATAAACAGAAACGGTACGGCCACTGGTCGTATTAAAGGAACGTGTTGTTCCAACTGTATCATGCTCACTTGCCAGCTGTGCCACAAAATCCTTGATATGCTGGGTAAAGGAAGCATCATCCTGCACCAGCTGTCCCTTGTCATCAAACTGCAGCCATTCCTTAAGGGTGCTTCCGTCAAGAGTGACTGTCTGCTCTCCAAATGTATAGGTAATGCTGGCCTTGGTATAATTATTATAAGCATCCCTGGTGGCCTGAAGGGTAGGATCATCGCTGGTCACTGCTGCCACTGCATATACATCCGGCGTACTTCCCAGATCAATGGATGTCTGGCTTCCGGAAATGGCGGTATCCAGCGCTTTATAGGCTTCCTTCACCTTCAGCTTGCTGCCCTCAGTCTCAGGAACAATGGTAAACTCGCTTCCCTCAAGCGCCACATATGCATTCTCCGGCTCAACCTGGTTTTCTGCCTGTGCACACTTTAATTCCTTTACTTCACTCTGAAGCAAACTCTTATCAAAAGTCACATTCTCCTGGGTGGTATAGCTTCTGGTCTCCATGAACCCTTTTACCCATTCATATGGCTTCTGCTGCTTCAAAAGATCCAGAACTTCTCCATCAGACACATAGCGGTAATTGATCTGGTTTCCGCTGATGGTCTGTGGCTCCTGGTTCCGCGCGGTAACCTCAATGGAATAATCCTCCACATTGCCTGCAATCAGCTGCTCTGTCTCGTAGGCAGTCTTATTGGAACAGTTGATTCCGTTAATATAGGTTCCTTCAAAGAATCTGTCTGCATAATAGTAACTCACTGCTCCATAAGCGCATCCTGCTGTCACCGCAAGAATAGCTGCCACAATTCCCGTAACTTTAAGTCCCTTATGCTTCTTTCTGGGAACAGGGATGATCTTCTCATCCAGTTCCTCATCAGTAATAGGAACATAGGAAATCTTCGTCGGACGGGCAGATCTGGCTGCCGGCTTCGGAGACGGTCTGGCAGATTTCTTAGAAGTCTGCTTCTCAGGCTGGTTAGGTGCTACCGCACCGGCAGAATCTTTTCTTCGGTGCTTTCTGCCTTTATTTGAATAGGGCGGAATAATTTCCACCTGAAGCTCTTTTTCAGATGTTTCCGGTTCATCTGCAGATTCAGCGTCCTCTGAATCTTCGCTCTCTGAATCTTCTTCCTCTGAATTCTCTTCTTCAGATTCTGTCTCTTCCTCGTCCCAGAAGTCCTCTTCTTCCGTGCTCAGCTCTGCCTCATCCTGGTCGTACTCTTCTTCCTCTGGATACTCCTCTTCAGAATCCTGCTCAGCCAGTTCTTCTGCATCGGAATCGTCTTCACCTTCCCAGGAATCAAAATCGCTCTCCTGGTCATCTTCATCATAAAAGTCTGCGCCGTGGAATTCCTCGTCCAGATCTGCTTCAAGACCTGCCATAGCCGAATCTATTTTATCTTCAAAGTCTCCCGGGCTTCCCTGAGTATGCTTATTGTCCTTACTCATGTATAAAACTCTCCTCTGATAAAAACACTGTTTGAACAAGGCTTCTCCATCTAATGGCGAAACCTTGTTTCATTATAACATATATTTTCCATTTTGTATCTTAAAATGTATATTTCCTTCAAAAGAATCCCTTTAATGTTAATTGCAATTCAAACTTCCACCCCAAGAGCTTATCCGTGAAAGTTAATTCTTCCGAAAGAATATGTGGAAGTTACCCTTTCAAACTGGAAACTCGGATTGCAATCGACCTTTTTTCAGCCTTAACAGTCTATAACAGATTCATTTTATTAAATCACGTTTACGGATTTGTAATCCTGGCTTTCACTGCAGACATAATTTTCTCTTCATATCCTTCATCACATAGAAGTAAAGTACAATAAGAAGGACTGTTGCTACAATCCATGCAAATGGACTGGCCATGCATGCCATTGTATAACTCCTGGCATCTGCTGCAACAACTGCCATCACACCTCTTCCAATAAGCTCTGCCACGCCTGAGAGCATAGGAAGAAGCCCATATCCCATTCCCTGAAAGCCATTACGGTAACAATTGACCACATAAAGGGGAATCATAAACATTCCAACACAGCGAAGATATGTATCCACCATAGGGATCACCGCCTCTGCATTATCAGAGATAAACAGATAAGAAAAGCTTTTTCCCACAAAAAACAGGACAAATCCTACAACAACAGCATATGCACAGCCGATCACATCTGCACACCGGAACCCCTGACGCACACGGTCCAGCTTACGCGCACCAACATTCTGTGCACTATATGTAGACATTGTAGTTCCTATAGCTACAAATGCCTGGGTAAAGATATTATCAATCTTAGAGCCTGCTGTAAAGGCCGCAACTGCATAAGAGCCAAGTATATTCAAAGAACTCTGTACCATCATGCCTCCAATGGCTGTAATGGAATACTGCAGTCCCATGGGAATTCCCACACTGATCTGTTTTACGGCAATATCACGGTTAAAATACCAGTCTTCTTTTTTCATCTTTAGTTCCGGCACGGCCTTCCACATATAAATCAGGCAAAGAACTCCTGACACTCCCTGTGAAATAACGGTAGCCCAGGCAGCTCCCGGCGCTCCCCAGTGAAAAAAGATAATAAATACAAGGTCAAGTACAATATTCAGTCCTGCCGCCAGAATCAAAAAGTAAAGAGGCGTTTTGCTGTTTCCCAGTGCCCTTAAGATACTGGACACCAGATTATACAATACCTGGGTAAAAATTCCGGCACAGATGATCATAATATAACCATATGCACCATCAAAAATATCTTCAGGTGTATGCATGAATACAAGAAGCCTGTGCATTCCCAACATGCTTACTGCAGTCATAACAACTGCGATCACAGCAGAAAGAATTGCTGCATTACCAACCGTCTTACGCATCTCATCCATTCTTCCTGCTCCGAACTTCTGAGAGGTAAGAACTGTAACTCCTGTTGTAACCCCCATCAGGAATCCAATAATAAGGAACGTAATGGTTCCAGTAGCGCCTACCGCTGCCAGCCCCTTGGTTCCAACAAACTTTCCAACAATAACTGCATCTGCCATACTGTACAGCTGTTGAAAAACATTTCCCAGAAATACAGGAATAGTAAAATTCAACAGCATTTTCATGGGCTTTCCCACAGTCATATCTGTCTGCATATTCAGTTTTCCTCCATAAGAAAAAATATCGTTTGAGAGGGATTATAGGCGATATTTTTTCTACTTTCAAGCCCCTTTTTTTATTATTTTGCAACTATTCAGCAGGTGCTGTTCCCCGAGGTGTTTATTTGTGAACGCAGTCCATAGGATTGTATTATTTTAAGCGCTGTCAAGCGTTTTTGAAAATGTCCTAAAATAATTGAAGTATTAGCCCCGGCTTTTTGCTGGGGCTTGTTATATTGAT
>NZ_JADNDC010000035.1:0-41436 GCF_015551645.1 Ruminococcus sp. D54t1_190329_F1 | reverse complement strand
GTCGGAAAGCCGTGTGAGGGAGAACCTCATGCACGGTTTGATGAGGGGCGGATGAAAATTTCATCCGCCTACTCTACCATTAAGGTACGTGAGAGGAAGGTGGTGTCGGCTAGGAGCGATGCCAAAATGGGCGTTTGACTGCGTCGCCTATTGTCCCTAAGAATTGCAAACTCGCCCTTGCAGGGCTCAGACAGTGCAATTCTTAGGGACGCTATACTCGTCAAACGCCCATTTTGGCAAAGCCCCCAGCCGACACCACCTTCCTCTCACTGTGTACTGGCGAAGGGGAAAACAGGACGGCGGCTGCAGGTGGGAGTAGTTGAAGGAGGGGAGGAAGTGACGCAGCGCCTGGGAAGAGAGGCGGATGGTAATTACGTTTGCTTAGCGTTGTGTACTGGTAGGAAACGTTGGCTGATTCCTTTTGGGGAGATTTTCGTGTTTACTATATTCTATTCTTTTGTATATTTTTAGTCAGCTTTCTTCTTGAGTTCTGTCAAAAATCATTTCTGTTATGTGTATTCTTTGAGTGGAGTATATTTCGACTGAATTTGGTTGTTGCGGCATATTCTTTTGGTGGAGTTCACAGTTTCTTACCAGGTTGACCATGGAATGAACACAGTTTTCCCATTAATTGCACACACTTGGTCTGTATATTATTAGCCATAAGGAACACAAAACAAAATGATCCGGATGGAGAGAATGAGGACTTTGGAAGGGTTGAATGAATACAGAAAGGAAATGAATGGGTATGAAACGTAGATATTTAGCAGTTTTAATGGGAATTATGGTAGCAACAACTTCTGTTCCGGCTATGGTTTATGCGGAGGATAGTAAGACGGAGACGGCTGCGGATGCGGCGAATGATGAAAGTGGTGAGGCAGATGCTTCGGGTGAGAGTAGTGACGAGAGTCAGGAGAATATGGTACTTGGTGAGGTTAAGTCGGTTTCTGATTCGGAGATTACCATTGCAGTTGGGACTATGAAAGAGATGGGTCAGCCTGGTGGAGATGGACAGAATGGCGGAGCACCGGATGGAAATGGCCAGGGCGGTGAGGCGCCTTCTATGTTGGATCTGACTGGCGAGGAGCAGACGATTACAATTACTGCGGATACAGTGATCACAAAGCAGGCAAGCGGTATGCAGCCTGGCGGAGATGGACAGAATGGCGGTGCGTCAGAGAAGCCGGAAGGTGATGGACAGAATTCTGATTCTTCTGATGGAGCAAGTGACAGTCAGGACGCAGCTGACGATAACCAGGAAAGTGAGAATACAGATAGCCAGGACGGAGAAGAGCCGGAAAAACCAGACGGTAACGGACAGTCCGCAGAGGCTGAGGAGATTTCACTTTCTGACATTCAAGAGGGCGATATCGTTTCTATCACTTTAGATGAGGATGGAAATGCTGCTTCCATTACTGTAATGTCCATGGAAATGGGCGGTCAGGGCCAGCCTGGCGGTGATGGACAAGGCGCTTCAGGACAGGGAGGTCCTGATGGCCAGTCTCAGGGTGTGGACAGTTATACTGCGGTAAATGAGTATATAGAAGATACAACTGTATCAAATGAGCCAATTGAGTCAACAGGAACTGACGAGAATGCAGCATTGATTTCTTCCGGAGCAAACGTGATAATGATACCATTACAAGAACTTCTGCAGACAGCCAGGGCGGAGACAATTCCAGCTTCTATGGTGTAGGAGCTGCTGTTCTGGCAACAGATGGTACTGCTTATGTGAAAGATGGCAGCGTGACTACAGATGCAGCAGGTGGAGCAGGGCTTTTTGCATATGGTGATGGAACTGTATATGCTTCTGGTACAATTGTGAAAACGACTCAGGATACCTCTGGTGGTGTTCATGTAGCTGGTGGTGGTACTCTTTACGGATGGGACTTGGATGTAGAAACGAACGGTGAGTCTTCTGCTGCAATCCGAAGTGACAGAGGCGGCGGAACAATGGTGATCGATGGTGGAAATTATGTTTCCAACGGCGTTGGTTCCCCGGCTATTTACAGCACAGCTGATATTGCGGTAAGCAATGCAACTCTGACAGCAAATGGTTCTGAGGCTATTTGTATTGAAGGTCTGAATTCTATTCACCTTTATGATTGTGACTTGACAGGAAATATGAGTGATCTGGATCAGAATGATAATACCTGGACTGTAATCCTTTACCAGAGCATGTCTGGTGATTCTGAGGTCGGCAACAGTACTTTTCAAATGGATGGAGGCAGCCTGACTTCTGAGAACGGCGGTGTATTCTATACAACCAATACAGAGAGTACAATTACTTTAAATAATGTAGATATTAACTATAACGATGAGAATGAGTTTTTCCTGCAGTGTACAGGTAATACCAACCAGAGAGGATGGGGACAGTCTGGAGCAAACGGAGCTGACTGCCACTTTACCGGTATTAGTCAGGATATGCAAGGAAATGTGATCTGGGATTCTATCAGTGATCTGGATTTTTATCTCACAGATGGCAGCAGCCTGACAGGTGCAGTTGTAGATGATGAGAGTTATGCAGGCGAAGGCGGAGAGGGATACTGCAACGTTTATGTAAGCGCAGATTCCACCTGGACTGTAACTGGCGACAGCGAGTACACCATTACAACTGGTTCCTACAGCGACACAGCAGATATGTCTGGAGCAACGGCAATCCAGGATCAGAGTGTTTATACAGTTGAGAAACCGGATCAGCTTTAAAATTGGATAAAGAAACTCTCCAATTTGAAGATTATGGGCTTGATGAGTTATAAGAAAAAACACTGGGCTACACTTTATTGTGGCTCAGTGTTTTTTCGTTAAAAGAAGAGTGAACCTGAATTATAAAAATCCCGGTCAGAAAAGAAATATCAAGACAGTTCTTTTCTAAAGACCGGGATTTTTTATGTTAAATCTAAAATCAAATTCGACTTCTCCGACATAAGCAACTTCTGAAAATCCTCCTAAAAAGAAGGAGGGCCGGACCTTTTGGCCCGGCAAGTATGAAAAAGAAAAAGTATATTTATAATCTATGTAAAAAAGCTTTCGCTTTATTTGTTTATTAATATACGCGGAATTTGTGATGAATCTGTGAGGATAAATTGAAAAATATATGAGGAAAATCTAAAGAACTTATAAACTGGAATGCACCTGAAGTGACCGGCTTAGGAATATACAGTATGAAAAAGCTGTGCATTCAAACTCAACTTCATGGTGATAAAATCTATCTGCGATATATTGAAAATTTTATTCAGCTAAGAAAATTAGTCGTTGTAAAAGTTGTAATACTCATTTATAATGGAAAGAAGATTCAAGGTTATTGTTTACCGGAGATTTTCCAGCGTGAACAGTAACGATTCCAATGAGAATTTATAGGGAAAAACAGGAGGAAAACCTTGAAGAAAGAATTAGTTATTGTAATTGATTTTGGTGGTCAGTACAATCAGCTGGTTGCAAGACGTGTCAGAGAATGTAATGTATATTGTGAAATCTATTCTTACAAGACCGATCTTGAGAAGATCAAAGCCATGAATCCAAAGGGAATCATTCTTACCGGTGGACCGAACAGTTGTTACGAAGCTGATTCACCGACTTACCAGAAAGAATTATTCGAACTTGGTATTCCGGTGCTTGGGCTTTGCTATGGTGCACAGCTTATGATGCATGTTCTCGGCGGTAAAGTTGAGAAAGCAGATGTAAGTGAATACGGCAAAACAGAGCTACTGGTTGACAAAAAAGACTCCAGAATTTTTGAAGGAGTATCAGAGAAAACAATTGTCTGGATGAGTCATACAGACTATATCTCCCAAGCAGCACCAGGATTTGAGATTTCTGCACATACAGCAGACTGTCCAGTGGCTACAGCCGAGAATGCGGAGAAGAAACTGTATGCGATCCAGTTTCATCCGGAAGTTCTCCATACAGTAGAAGGAAAGAAGATGTTATCCAATTTCGTACTTGGTGTATGCGAATGTGCCGGAGACTGGAAGATGGATGCATTTGTTGAGCATACAATTAAAGAAATCCGTGAGAAAGTGGGCGACGGCAAAGTCCTTCTGGCACTGTCTGGCGGTGTTGATTCTTCTGTAGCAGCAGGACTTCTTTCCAGAGCTATTGGCAAGCAGCTGACATGTGTGTTTGTAGATCATGGCCTTCTTCGTAAAGACGAGGGCGATGAGGTTGAGGGTGTATTTGGTCCTAATGGACAGTTTGACCTGAATTTTATCCGTGTGAATGCACAGCAGAGATATTATGATAAACTTGCGGGAGTTACTGAGCCGGAAGCGAAGCGTAAGATCATTGGTGAGGAATTTATCCGTATCTTTGAAGAAGAGGCTAAGAAGATCGGTGCTGTTGATTTTCTTGCACAGGGAACCATCTATCCAGATGTGGTAGAGAGTGGTCTTGGCGGAGAGTCCGCAGTGATCAAGTCTCATCACAATGTAGGCGGACTTCCTGATTTCGTAGACTTCAAGGAGATTATTGAGCCGCTTCGTGACCTCTTCAAAGATGAAGTCCGCAAAGCAGGACTGGAGCTTGGAATTCCAGAGAAGCTGGTATTCCGTCAGCCATTTCCGGGACCGGGACTTGGAATCCGTATTATCGGCGAAGTTACTGAAGAGAAAGTTCGCATTGTGCAGGATGCTGATTTCATTTACCGTGAAGAAATTGATAAGGCAGCAGAAGCTTATAAAGTTGAGAATGGCAAAGAACCATCCTGGATGCCGAACCAGTACTTTGCAGCTCTTACCAATATGCGAAGCGTAGGCGTTATGGGCGATTTCAGAACATACGATTATGCAGTGGCACTGCGAGCAGTGAAGTCGATTGACTTTATGACAGCAGAGTCCGCAGAGATTCCGTATGAAGTACTGAACAGGGTTATGAATCGTGTTATTAATGAAGTTAAGGGAGTTAACCGCGTATTCTACGATCTGACCAGTAAGCCACCGGGAACGATTGAGTTTGAATAATCCACACAATCACGAGAAACCAGTATTCATGCGGGTTACAAACAAATTTGTTTAGTGATTGGCAACAAAATGGCAACATTTTGTGATTATTCAAGAGATAAAAATTTTATTTCATAACGTATATAAAGAAACCTTACTGATTTTCAGAAGTAAAAAACTGAATATCGGTAAGGTTTTTCTTTTCTCTTATTTTTCTTTTTTAGTCAATTCTTTTACGAGGTAATCACTTAGTTCCTGAGATGGTACCTTGGCACGTTTCTGGTAAGTATCCAGTTCCGGGTACTTATATCTCCATTCATCATATTCTTCCTTGCTGATTTCACCGTTTTCCAATTTGTCAGCCTGTTCCATCCATGAACGAAGCATTTCATCAACAGATGAGCCGGGAGCAGATATGGAAGAGTCAAGGCAGATATGAGGCTGCCCATCTACATTTCTTACTTTCAGACCATACATATCTTCCAGTGCAAATAGTGTATGCATCAGACCTATGTGAGTATCAATATCTGGAACTGTTAAAGCATGAGTATTGACATCGAAGATCTGAGACATTTGTTTTACAAGATCGATTTTAGGAACTCTGGCTTCAGATTCATACTGAGCCATGCGGACATCTGAGGTTTTTCCTTTGAATCCCAGTTGCTCTCCGAGTTGCTTTTGTGTCATGCCTTTGCGGTTGCGAAAAAATTTGATACGTTGTCCGATTGCCATTTTTGTTTGCCTCCTTATAGTGGTCATTCGTGTTGCCATAATTAATTGTGAAGAAAATAAAACAATTCTGTTTAGGTTCAGTATAGCATGAGCAATTTTAGATAGCAAGAAGAACTTAAACAAAAAAATTTAATATTCTTATAAAACTGCTTGACTTAAATTAAAATGTTTAGTATCATGCAAATGTAACGACTTAAACAAATTGCGTTAAGATAGAGAGGGGAGATGCGATGTGACGAACAGAACTTTTATGACAGTAGAAGAAGTTGCAGCGGAACTGGGAGTTTCCAAGTCTTATGCTTATAAGATTGTCAAACAATTAAATGATGAATTACAGAAGCTGGGTTATCTTACGGTAGCTGGCAGAGTAAACACCAATTATTTCCGCAAAAAAGTATGTTACAGCGAAGTGTAAGAGAGAGGAGAATTTGTATGAGTATTTACAAAGATAATGTCACTGGGAAGTGGCGAGTGGTTTATCGGTATACCGACTGGACAGGGAAAACGAAACAGACTTCAAAACGAGGATTTCCTACGAAGCGAGAAGCGCAGATGTGGGAACACGAACAAATGTTAAAGCATGATGCAAAACTGGATATGACTTTCGCAAGTTTTTATGAAATCTATGTAGAAGATAAAAAGGAACGAATCCGGGATAACACATGGGGAACTAAGAATAATATTGCCAGAACAAAAATTCTTCCATACTTTGGGGAGAGAAAGATTGCAGAAATTGAACCAAAAGATGTGATTGCATGGCAGAATCATTTGCTTGCATTTAAGAGAGCGAATGGAAAAGGGTATTCTGCTTCATATCTGCGGAAAATCCACAGCCAGTTAAGTGCCATTTTCAATCATGCAGTTGATTTTTATCATTTGCCTTCTAATCCGGCACAGAAAGCTGGAAATATAGCAATAGAGGAATATAAGGAAATGTTGTTCTGGACGAAAGAAGAGTATTTGAAATTTGCAGATGTGATGATGGATAAACCAGTTTCTTACTACGCTTTTGAAATGCTTTACTGGTGTGGTATCCGTGAAGGAGAGTTGCTTGCCCTGACACCAGCGGATTTTGACTTTACAACGCATACACTGCGAATTAACAAATCATATCAAAGATTAAACCGGGAAGATGTGATTACCCCACCAAAGACATTTAAAAGTAACAGATTTATCAAGATGCCACAATTTATATGTGATGAGATGCAGGATTATATGGAAATGCTTTACGGTCTGAAGGAAGATGAAAGAATTTTCACAATTTCCAAATCTTATCTGCATCATGAAATGAACAGAGGATCAAAAGTGTCTGGGGTGAAGCGAATCCGTGTGCATGATTTGAGACATTCCCATGTATCGTTATTGATCAATATGGGATTTACGGTATTGGCAATCGCAGACCGAATGGGACATGAGAGCATTGATATCACTTACCGATATGCGCATCTGTTTCCAAGTGAGCAGACACAGATGGCAGAACAGTTGGATATTGAAAGGATGGAAAAATTAAATGGAGAAAAATCTGGACAGTAAAGGAAGATGGAGAAACAAAATCGTAGCATTCCGGGTATCACCGGAAGAAGCAGAGCAGATTGATGCATGTGTCCGATTGTCAGGACTTAGCAAGCAGGACTATATCACAAAACGATTAACTGATCGGGAAATTGTGGTACAGGGAAATCCAAGAGTGTATAAAGCATTGCGAAATCAGATGGCAGAGATTTATGAAGAATTGAAACATCTGGAAAAATGCAGTGAGGAAAACGAAGAGTTGCTGAGTACCCTGAGATTGGTCGCAGAGACATTGTATGGATTGAAAGGGGAAAATGAATGACAGCAAAAGAAAAAATGACTGCTCCGATTGCATCTGTTGGCGCAGATGTGGAACAGTCATCAAGTAATAAATTAACCAACCAAAGTATAGCAGATTTGCCCGGTAAGGGCAATCTGCAAGCCACAAATAATGCGGAAAATACAGCAAAATCAGCAAATAAAAAGAATCTAGATGATCTGGAAACAGTTTCTATGATGGAATTATACGATACTGCATATCCACCAAAATTGCCGATTGTAGATGGACTTCTGTATAACGGAACTTATCTGTTTGTTGGTTCGCCGAAAATTGGAAAATCATTCTTTATGGCACAGATCGGGTATCACATCAGTAAAGGACTTCCATTGTGGGGCTTTTCAGTCAGACAGGGAACGGTTCTGTATCTGGCATTGGAAGATGATTATGCAAGGTTGCAAAAGCGGTTATCACAGATGTTTGGAATGGAAGGCAGTGAGAATTTTTATTTCGCTACAAAATCAAAATCGCTCAATGACGGACTGGAAAAACAGCTTGTAACGTTTGTAACAGAGCATAAAGACGCAAGATTGATTATCATTGATACTCTTCAGAAGGTTCGAGAGGTCGGTGGAGATAAATTCAGTTATGCCAGCGATTACGAAATTGTAACGAAGCTGAAAGCATTCAGCGATAAATATGGTATCTGTTTTCTGGTTGTGCATCATACAAGGAAAATGGAATCTTCAGATAGTTTTGATATGATTTCTGGCACAAATGGATTGCTTGGAGCTGCGGATGGAGCGTTCGTCATGCAGAAAGAAAAACGGACAGATAATAAGGCAGTTCTGGAAGTGGCAGGACGTGACCAGCAGGATCAGAAACTATGGTTGAACTTTAACCGGGAGAGATGTGTCTGGGAACTTATCAAGACAGAGACAGAACTTTGGAAAGAACCAGAAGATCCAGTGTTGGAAAAAATCAAAGAGCTTGTAACAGAAACTACGCCAGAGTGGGCAGGAACAGCAACAGAGCTTGTGGAAGTATTGCAGGTGGAAATGCAGCCGAACGCATTATCACGAAAATTAAATGTCAGCCTTGAACGATTGATTCTGGAATATGGAATCCAGTATAAAGCGGAACGAGGACATGATGGAAGAAAGATCAGATTAGCCTTTGTTGGAAACCAAGTGTGACGATATGTGACGGTTGTGACGGTATTTTATATAGCGTGTCAGTAGTGAAAATATCGTCACTATCGTCACGACCGTCACGGAAAGGAGAAACATGGAAAGAAAATTACAGGTGCAGATACCAAAAGATTTATTACTGGCATTGTTCCAGTATCATCTTGCCGGGAATGAGGAATATCAACCGGAGATAGAAAAAGCATTGATGGAAAAATTAGACAGTATGGTAAGACGTCAGTTATATACAACATTCAAAACAGCACCAACCGAGGAAGAACGGGAAAAGGCAAGACAAGAGTATTTGGATAAGTGTGGAATGCATGAGAACTTTCGTTGGTAAAGATTCTGCTTGATGACCTTATGACAGGAGCGTGCCACGCACCTGTAAATAGCAGACAAAGAGAAGGTTTGTAAGGTGTAGCCGGTAGTTGATTGGCGAAGAAAAAACTTTTCAAAAGGGGGCCCTGATTCAGGGCGTCCCTGCGGAAATGATAAATGAAGGGAGAATGACACCATGAGAGAAGGAAGATTAGGTTACAACAGTTATAACAAAAGATATGGATTATTGTCCTCAGACTTATGGATTGATCCAGGATTTCACTGCGGAGAATGTCTGGAAGTTCTAGTTGATAATCAGTGGGTAAAGACACGAATGGAAATGAATCTGGCGAGAGAATGGTATTTGGTTGGAACACCATATTGTGGAGATCTGGAGTATGTACGGGCAAGGATACAGGAATAAAGCAGACAGAAAGAGAAATAGCCGCTTGGTTGTTAGTGATAAAAAATAAGCCCGGATACGGGCAGAAAAAAGAGGGCGGATACGCCCAAAATGAAAGGAAAAAGCCAAGTTGTGGTAGATGTAAGAAGCATCTCACAAAGCCCTCGGCGTTTGAGAGCGAAATACACCCATCGCACAAACTTCGTTTATGCTCTGTGTATTTCGCCCTGCCGGGAGCTAATATAGCCGGAAACGGCAGTTAGTTCGTAAACGGATGCCGATTCATCCACTCACAAATGAAATGGCGGAATTTATTTTGCCGAAGACAAGGAGGGAGTGCCTATCGGAAGAAATTCATTTATTCAAATGACAAAACTAAGCAATGTAAAAGGCAGAATCACTTATATATCCAGTCATGCAAAACAGGAAAATCTCTATGCAGTTTATGAAACTACAGAACGGAAATTCTGGCGGGAACTTGCAAAATGTAATCAGGAAGAATTTGTAAAAAGCGGGACAGAAGGAAAATGCATTGAGGCAAGAGAATTGATTATTGCTTTGCCAGAGAGTTTCGCAGAATATCAGCCGGATAGATTGCTACAGCTTTTTACAAATCATTTTAAACAGAATTATGGAACAGAGTGTATTGCTGCTTTGCACCACAATAAAAGAAAGACCAATTATCACATTCATTTGATATTTGCAGAACGGAAACTACTGGATGAACCAATCATTAAGACTGCCAACAGAAATATGTTTTATGATGAAAATGGAAAACATGTCCGAACCAAGAAAGAAATATTAGGAGAAGATGGAGAAATCCGGGAAGGCTGCCACATCGTAAAGAAGGGCGAGATTTATGAGAAGAAGTTGTTTACAGTTAAAGATGAACGGTTTAAAAGCAATTCCTTCCTTGATGAAGTGAAGCGTTCCTATACTGAACTGATTAATCTTTATGTGAAAGATGAAAACCAGAAGTTGCAGGTATTTCAACGTGGCAGCGTTTATCTTGCAACAAAGAAAATCGGGAAGCGTAATCCCAAAGCACTGGAAATCGAAGCGGATAATCGGAAACGCCAGGAATGGAATCGGGCGGTGGATATGGCACTGATTAGCGGCATTCAAGAGCCGCAGATTATGGAAGTGAAACAAAAAAGAATTTCGGAGCCGATCAAGAGTGCAATTTCCCGGAAAGGAAGAAAACCAAACTTATTTGCAAAAGTTGTCGCAATGGCGATTGAGACATTGGAACTGATGATAGAAACTGTACTTGTGAAAAAGTATAAGGAATCATTGGAGCAGAAAGAGCAATTACAGAAAACAGATGCTTCTGATATGGAGTCCGTAATGCCAGAAACAGAACGAACAGAAGTAGAAATAAAAGAGCCAGTGGAAAGACAGCCAGAGCCAAAGCAGCCGGAAATGACAAGGCTAGCATCAAAATATCCGAGATTTTTTAAGATCAACAATGAACTGGAGCAGCAGAATAATGCAATTTACAAGAAAGAGAAACAGCGTGCTACTAAGAAAAAAGAATTGTCTGAGATCAAAGGCTGGTTTAAAGGAAGAAAGAAAAAAGAATTGCAGGAAGAAATCGATGATCTGACAAGCCAGATCCGGAATATGAAAGATTATCTTCCGAAGATTGTACAGAAAGTAGGCTATAGAAGTGTACAGGAATTTCTGAAAGACTTCAAAACAGCAAAGTCCGAGTACAATCAGTATCAGAAGGCAATCGCACAATGGCAACAAGAAACTGGAAAAGAGCCAGAGCCGCAGCCGCATGGTGTCAGGGCAAAGCTGGCAGCAAACAGAAAGAAAATAGAACAGGAACAGAAAAACACACAACGTACCCAAAATCAGAGCAAGGATCGAGGGGCAAGATAGGAGGACAAAATCATGGAGAAACACATTATGGGAGAAAATGGCATCAGCTATACTTTGGGAGAGGATGGTCTGTATTATCCAGACCTGTACCTTCCGGAGGATACGGAGTATCCGATTGGAAAGTATGGAATGTTACGAAAGACGTATTTAAAGGAGCATCGGAAAGGGCTGTATCTGGAGCTGGTACTTGACGGGAAACTGAATGAGCATTTGCACCAGATTGACGAGGAGTGTCATCAGATGATGGATAGGCTGGTGGAGCAGATGAAAGAACAGCAGGGCGTGACAGAAGAATTGAAGATGCAGGATCCGATGGAATGGGTTGGGAGAATGAATAATATCCGGGCTTGTGCGGAGGAGATGATATTGAAAAAAATTGAATGTTAAAAATAGGATTGCGAATAATAAAGATATATCTTTATTATTGAAGATATATATAGTATGATATAAAAAAAAGATTGGAGAATGTATATGTCAGAGCAAACTATTCAAGAGGGATTATATTCAATACCGGTACAACTTGATAAATATATTTGTAGAAGTTTAGGAGCAACTACAATTAAAGATTTAGTAAAAAATAAAGAAGTCACAGGTCTTACAATTAAAGAATGCGACAAAATAAAAGCAAATAGGCCAGATGTATTAATTCTTAATAAAGATAAACAGATTGTAGTTTTTATAGAGATGAAAGAACCAGATAAATTAAAGACGGAAAAGCTTCAGCGATTAGCAAAATACCAAGAATTAGGAGTTGCAAGACAGGTAAAGGCAAAAATATATATGTTGTCGGATGGGGAAACTTTTATATGGATTAATCCTATTACAGGTGCTCGTATTACGGATGAAAATGATAAACCAATAACACGAAAGATTAATCCAAAGAACTTGTCACCTGAGCAGAATAAGGAACTTGCTGAGTTTATAGATGATGTATGCTATTGTATAAATGATTCAAACAATAAAATAATGCCAAAGGAGTATATTGATCCAACGCCTTTGGCACAAAAAGTAGCACGTATCTTGCAGAATATGTCATTATCTTCAGCTAAAAATTCGCTATATACATTTGTAGAATTTTTTACTTTTAAATTTTTATCAGATATAAGCGTTTTAAGGGGGATTTATTCATTTGAAGGGATATATTCTGTTTATGCAGAACAGAGTTCAAAAGATGCATTTATTCAATATCTGACTACAGTAAGAAAAAAATTATTAGAGCTTTTTCCATATAATCCAGAAGATGGAACAACAATAATAAATGGAAGAATTTTTCATACAGAGACAGATGATATCGGTAATCCTGTAATACATGAAAGTTCGGCGGATTGTTTTGGTAAGCTACTCGATTGTTTTAAAGAATATGAAGATGAACATGGAAAGTTCTTATATATAAATAAAGATTTCAAATCAAAGCTTTTCGAAACTTTTATGAAAAATAGTACGGATAAAGATGGAATGGGGCAGTTTTTTACACCGCTAAAAGTAGTGCAAGAGATGGTTCGCATGGTTGATGTAAAGGAAGGAATGAGTATATGTGATCCGGCATGCGGAGTTGGTAAATTTTTGCTTGAAGCAGCATCGAAAATTTCTTCACCATTTTATTTTGAAAATGGAAAGTTAAAAGCCAAAATTGAATTAGTAGGTATGGAAAAGAAAATGGAAGATAACACATACGATTTAACAACAATACTTGCGAAATCAAACATGTTAATCTATTATTCGGACTTGTTTAAAAATAATTGTGATTCTATTGAAAAAATACAAGAATTATCAGAACAACTGTTAAATAAAGTGATTACTTCCAGTCATACTACTTTAGGAACTTTAGAAAATTTATATTTAGACAAATATGATTTAATACTTGCTAATCCACCATATTATCAGAGTGCTGCGATTAGTGAGGCGAGCAAGTCGGTTAAAATATATGGAACAGAGACTAAAGCATATACATCTGGAGGAAGAGGAATAGAGGCTCTTTTTACAGAATGGATTGTTAAGTCCATAAAGAAAGGTGGAATAGCGAATATTATATTGCCAGATGGTATCTTTACTAACATAGGAAATAATAAGTTAAAACAATTGATAATAGAAAATTGCTATATAGATAGTATTATTTCATTACCGGTGGGGACATTCTTCAATACTCCCAAAAAGACATTTATTCTTACAATCCATAAACGTACGGAAGAAGAAATGAATAAGATACAGTCATATCCGGTTTATACATATCTTTGTAGTACAATAGGCGAAACTATGGATACTTATAGATTTGATATTGATGAAAATGATCTTCATGATGCGGTTGATTTATATAATTTGTATCGTGGAAATAAAGAAAATAAAATTGCAATATCTGCGGTAAATGATAATCCAAGAGCAAAATTAATTCCGGTAGATAAATTTGGAATCGAGGAGAATTGGAATATTGAACTGTTTTGGTCGGATGAAGAAAAAATAGAATTAGGTATTAAAAAGAAAGATACAATTATGTCATTAGAAGAATTTCACGGATATATATCAGAATTAATTGATGATATAAAAAATTATCAGGAGGCTATAGAATGCCTGAAGTAAGAAAACAATCTTTTTACATTTATGAAATATGTGATGTGGCTAATAGTGATAAAACCATTACGAAAATAAAGGCCAAAAATAATGTGGGAGAATATCCAGTTTATGCAGCAACAATAAACAAGCCATTTGCATATATTAATTTTTATAATAATGAAAAACCATGCTTGGTTGTAATTAATGATGGAGCGGCAGGATGTACATATTTAGTTAATGATAATAAATATACAATAGGAAAACATGCTACGGGGCTAATTCCACATGATGGAATTGATATAAGATATTTGCAGAAAGTAGTAGAACCAATATTTACCAATATTGCTAAAGGATATGGATTAGGAAACTTGCCAAAAGCAGATATATTAAATACTAAAGTTGAAATTCCTGTTAATAAAGACGGAACTTTTAATTTAAATCTGCAGAAAGAGTTAGCAGAAAAATATTCAGTTATAGAGGAACAGAGAAATGTTCTTTTGCAAAAGAGAATGAAATTACAGAATATGTCTGTTATCCTGCCAGAGGATAAGAATATAAAATGGGCTCATCCGTTAGTTACTGATTTATTTTATCCTAAAGGCGGAAATGCTGACTTTACAAAAACATGGGTGTCAAGAAATAAAGGAGAAATACCACTGTACTCAGGTACAACTACTAGTGAATATGCTAGAGTAAATATTGCTGAATACTCAGGAGAATATTTAACATGGTGTATTGATGGATTGGCTGGTTATATTATGTATCATAATGAGAAGTTCAGTATAACGTGCCATAGAGGCATTTTGTTACCAACAGATAAATGTGTAGATATTGATTTGAGATATATAAAATATGTGTTAGAACCTATTTTTAGAAAACGGAAAAAAGGAAGGGAAGGTGATATGGGTAAGAATGAATACACATCACTAAAACCTATAGCAATAAAAAGAATGACAGATACTATACCTATTCCGGTTTCTGAGGATGGAAAATATGATTTTCAAAAACAAAAAGAATTGGCAGATAAATATGAACAAATTGAAGAAATAAAGAGAAGTATCGCTCAAAAGATCTTAACCTTATCTGAAATAATAGTATTGTAGGAGGAAATATCAAAATGGCACGAGAAAAAAAAGATGGACGACATATAAATTTGTATATTGAACGCGAAATAATAGAATCATTAGAAAAATATTGTGAAAGAATGGGACAAACGAAAACAGTTGCTATAGAGAGAGCTTTAAAGCAATATTTATCGGAATATCAAAATAACCAAGAAAAATAATGTATTGAATAATATACTGTGTTTTCTGAAAATAAAGAGAAATACGGTTTATAGTGTTATTAGATTTAAGATAAATGAATGGCATTGAAAATAATTGAAATCTCGCACCATTGGTGCGAGAAATGGAGACCAGAATATGGAAAAGAATGAAATTCGAGGGTATGAACCATTAGTTGAGGAATTAAAACAATTAATACATAAAAAACAATATCATGTGTTAAAAGTAATAAATGCAGAAACTATCAATCTTTACTGGGAAATTGGAGAAGAGATTTATAAACAGCAGCAAGAAAAAGGATGGGGGAAATCTA
The DNA here is from genome assembly GCF_015551645.1 of Ruminococcus sp. D54t1_190329_F1. Classification (NCBI taxonomy): domain Bacteria; kingdom Bacillati; phylum Bacillota; class Clostridia; order Eubacteriales; family Oscillospiraceae; genus Ruminococcus; species Ruminococcus sp. D54t1_190329_F1. Next base: position 26,037 of record NZ_JADNDC010000035.1, on the reverse strand, counting down.
TTGTTCAGGTTTTATCAAGAGAATTACAAAAAGAATTCCCTGGAGCAAAGGGATATTCAGCAGCAAATTTGTGGAGAATGCGGAACTTCTATTTAACATATCGTCATTCAGAAAAACTCGCACCAATGGTGCGAGAAATTAGCTGGAGCAATAATATTATTATTATGGAGAAATGCAAAGACGATTTAGAACGAGAATTTTATATACAGATGGCAAAGCGTTATGGTTGGACAAAACGGGTTTTGACAAATTTTGTTGAGGCAAGGACTTATGAAAAGTATTTGCTAAACCAGACGAATTTTGATTTAACGATTCCAGAGGATAGAAGAATACAGGCGAAATTGGCTGTAAAAGACGAATATACTTTTGATTTTGCGGAATTATCTCCAGAATATTCGGAGCATGAACTGGAATTGCAATTGGTCAATAATATCAGGGATTTTTTGATCGAGATGGGTGGAGATTTTACTTTTATAGGAAATCAATATCACTTAATGGCGGGGAATAGAGATTTATATATAGATCTTTTATTGTTTCATAGACGTTTGAGAAGTTTAGTTGCCATAGAACTAAAAATAGGAGAGTTTGAGGCAGAATATGCAGGAAAAATGCAATTATATTTGACAGCGTTGGATGAACAGATAAAGTTACCGGATGAAAATCCATCTATTGGAATTATTATATGCAAAAGCAAGGACAAGACATATGTAGAGTATGCTTTGAAAAATATTAATATGCCAATTGGTGTAGCTACATATCAGTTGAGAAATACATTGCCTGAAGAGATGAAGGAAATGTTACCAGAACCGGAAGAAATTGTAAAGAGATTAAAAGTATTTGAGAAATTGTAATGATGGATTGATGGGGAACTAAATGAACAATGACGGATTAACGATGGATTAACACAAGTGAGAAGGAGCGAGCATATGGCTTTAGCAAAGTGGTATAAGATAGATTTTCATACGCATACACCGGAAAGTAAATGTTTTCCAGATAAGAAAGTGACACCAAAAGAATGGTTAAAATCGGCTAAAGAATCGGGCATTAATGCAGTTGTAGTAAGTGATCATAATTCTGTTGGATGGATTAGTAAAATAGAGGAGGTGAAATCGGAGTTCGAGGACGAAAATTTTAAGGTATTTTATGGAATTGAACTTTGTGTATCTTCGGATTTTACACATTTTCTCATTATTTTTGATGATAAGATGTCCGTAACAGAAATTGAAGATGCAGTTGTTAGCAATTTGGGATTATTAAGAAAAGACTGGGCTGACACAACGATTAACGTATCTGAAGATAGGTTAAAAACATTATGTACGGAATTAAGGGAAAAAATATTTGTAATTCCTGCTCATTTTGCATCTAATAAAGGGCTTGGAAAAAGTGCAGAAAATGCCATAAAAAAATATCAAGAGTTTCTTTTGTTTTCGGCTGTTGAAGTAAGAAATGAAGAGGATGTTAGGGAATATAATAACAAATTAAAAAATAAGGCTATTAATAAAGCAGTATTAATAACAGGATCAGATAATCCGTCGAATAGAGATGAAGCACAGCATTCAATCGAAGGGTTCGGGAAAATGTTTACATGGATTAAGCTTTCAACATTATCTTTTGAAGGACTTCGCCAAGTATTTATTGATCCGGAACATAGATGCATTAATTGGTTATCACTTCAAAAAATAGGTGTGCAGTTTGATCCTAATGAAACTACTTATAATTACATAAGTGGCATTGCGTTTGAAGGAATCTCTCATATGACAAAAATGAATATGAGATTTTCGCCTAATTTAAATTGTATTGTAGGAGGGAGAGGAACAGGAAAATCTACTATTGTTGATGCAATAAACTATGGCGTATGTAATGAACATGATCTTTCGAAATGTAGATTGTTGGAAAAAACATTAACAAAAGATGCAAAAATTTCAACATATTTTAATTTTGGTAGCAATAAACCATATGTGATAAAAGCCTCAAGAAAAGGAAAACAAATTGTAACGGATGTTGAAGATAATAATGGTAGTGTTGAGAATCCTCCAGAATTTAAGATAGATTTTTATGGACAAAAAGAAATCTTTAATTTAATAGATGAAGATGATAATATTGCAAATCAAACAATGAGTCCATTAGTAAAGATGATTGATGATAAAGTATCGGCTGATATGTATTCATATTCTGATGAAATTGATAGTGCAATATTAAATATGCAAAAATATTCAGATGAATTCAAGAGCAATAGAAAGAAAATTAAGGAATTGCCTACAATAAAAGCGGAAATTGAAAAGGCAGATACTATCTTAAAAAAATTTAAAGCAAGTGGAATAGAAGAATCGAGAAAAGATTTTGAAAATATAGACAATAAGATAAAAAATGTGGAAAAATCGTTTGCTTCAGAATTGAACGCTGTAACTGTAGCTGTTGCTAGCTTCGAGGAACAGAATAGAGGATTGGATAATCAGATGGAAGCACTTGATATATCTGTAGAAAATGCAATTGAACTCGAAGTAATTGAAAAGTTAAAAAGCATCAATCAAAGTCTCATTGAAATTTTAAATCATAAAAAGGAATCTGTTGAAACGTTGAAGAGAGAATATGAAATATCCACTACTTATGAAAAACGTGAGGAAATCCATAGAAAATATTTAAATGCGTTAGATGAAGTGAAAAATACTGGTGGAGAAGATATTAATGCAATTCAGGATCAATTACAAAAAAATAAAAAAAGGTATGACGATTTGATGTCATTACAAAATGAACAAGGTAATATCGAAAAGAAAATTGAAGAGAGTATAGACAATTTTATTGATAAGCGGATTGAACTATCAAAAAAAAGACAGGCTGTAATTGATAACTTGAAGTTGGAAAACATATCAATTAAAGTTATTCCATTAGGTCATTTGGCACGATGGAAGGCAAATTTACAGAAGGAATTTGGAAAAGAAGGAACATTTGATAATGATTTTCAAAATTTGGCTGATAAAGTACTATCTAAAGATAATAGCTGGGAACAGTATAGAGCATTTTTGAAGTTCATGTTGATTACAGATTCTGGAAATGTTGAAAAGTTTTTGAATTGTTCTACAGATACAAGATTTGCTAAGCTTTGGACAGATAAATATAATAATGACACATTGAGTTCAATGATAAAAGTTCTTCCAGAGGACAAATTGCAAATTAAAATTATTGATGAAAATGGTGAAATTGATATTAATGAAGGATCGCCAGGACAAAAGAGTGCAGCGATTCTTGCCTTCATATTAAATAGTGGTGAGAATCCATTGATTATTGATCAGCCAGAAGATGACCTTGATAATAGTCTTATCTATTCGCTTGTTGTAAAATCTATAAGAAAGATGAAAAGTAAACGTCAAATTATTATCGTTACGCATAATCCCAATATTCCGGTATTGGGTGACGCAGAGGGGATTATTGTTTTAGAACGTAATAATCAGGGAAAAGTTACTTTCAGAAAAGGGAAAAAGGCAGGCTGCATTGAGGAAAAGCTTATTAGAGAGGGAATTTGCGAAATTATGGAAGGTGGAGAAGATGCTTTTCGTAAAAGAGAACGGAAATATCAATATAATTAAAAAATAAATGGTATGGAACTTGCAGAAGATAAGGATGAAGGTGGATTTGTGGTTTTTATCAGATCTGCCAGGCTGTATTACCTGGGCGAGAGCATAGAGAGTGCAGCAGTAAATGCATTAGATGCGAAAAAGGCATGGCTTGAAGCATATTATCAAAATAATGATTGCGAAGTAATCTTAACGTAGTTATAATGAAATGGCAACAAATTGGCAACAGAAAATCAGCGAGCCAAAATAATATATGTAACAGAGATAAAATAACGGCAGAAAAGAAATAAAAACTAAACAAATATGTTTAAAACCATCATCGGACTTGCCGAGTTTGAATAGTTGGAGCTAAGCTGTAAAGCCTTTGTTTACAAGGGTTTTACAGCTTTTCCTTTATAGGATTGCATTTTCATTGCATTATTTTTCTTCAACTGTTCTGTGATAGATTGCTGTATGTTGATTGCTGGTATAATTAGCAATGCTTTCAGTAGCAGATTGTACTTGTAATATTCCAGTCAGTTTTTTAGCAACTTCAAGATTCGTATTTGGATACAGATGACCATAAGTGCCGAGTGTTGTCTGTATTTTTTCATGTCCTAAACGTTCCTTGATAAGTAAAGGATTTTCGCCCATGCTGATAAGCAATGAAGCGTGTGAATGTCGCAAGGCATGAATTTTAATACGATGAACACCTGCTAAATTTGACAACTTTTCCAAAGCTCTGGGAAGCGTTGTTTTACTGGTTGGAGTTCCGTTATAACTTAGTACAAGTGGACAATCGGGAAGAACCTGTTGTTGAACACTTTGCCAAGCCTTTAGCTCATTGAGTGTATCTGAATCAATATAAATAGTACGGATACTTGCCTGTGTTTTCGGCTCAACGAATTTATAGTCCATCATTGTTCGGTAATATAATGTTTTGGTAATGCTAAGCAAGCCTGTTTCAAAATCTATGTCTGACCAATGTAATGCTGACGCTTCGCCAATTCGCATACCAGTCATAAATAATAACCAGAACGATATAAACAGATAATGTTCATAATAGTCTTTCTTACAGAGTAAGGAAATAACCTTTTGAAATTCTTCTAATGTCCAGAAATCAACTTTGGTTTTCTTGCTTTTGATATTGCCTATCATACGAGAAGGATTTTTCTTCGCAATTCCAAGAACAATAGCTCTGTCGAATGCGATAGAAAGCATTCCCTGTACGATACGAATGTAATTAGGGCTAAAATCTTTTGCAAGTTTCAACTGCCAGTTTTGAACATGGATAGGTTCGATTTCGTCTGTTTCCATTTTGTAGAAATAGGAAAAATGTTTCTTGATGGTAGTAGCACGATTAAGATAAGTGCTTTCTTTTACCTGTGTTTTATACCATGGCAGGTAGGTTTCTTCTATAAATTGCTGAAAAGAAACGCCATCTTTTTTTGTTGTTAATTCTTCGGTAGAAGCTAACACCAGTTTTGAATATTCTTCCTTTGCTTCTTTTTTCGTTCTGAATCCACTTCGGTATTTCTGTATCTGTTTTCCGGTAATGGGATTGTAGCCTAAATTAGCTCTGAAATAATAAGTTCCGTTATCTGCTTTCTTAATAGGGTCTTTTGCCATGATTTCACTCCTTACATGATATGCAAGAAGTACAATCAATCGTTTGTGTCTGATAATGTAATCCCTAATAATTCTTCCACGGCTTCTTTGGGTACTCTGTCCAATTTACGGGATTGGTAATAAGTATGCCCTTTTTCAATCATAAGTTTTTTTGCTTTTCTTATGATGTCTGCCGAGAAAGAAGTCCCATAACCTAGTGCTATGAGGTCTTTTTTTGTTACGGTAATCATAATCCTCCTTTCCATAGACCAGATAAGGAAATCTCAATATCTTGTCTATCAGTATATCAAATGATGAGTAAAAAAGCTCTATTAAGATGATTTTTTCTTGCAAAATCGTTGTTAGATAGTTTTACAAGCAATCAGACGGCTTCGGCAAGCTCCGCTGGTATCTCAACCATTCCCATTCCTGTGGGCTGAACCGTGTCATACGGGTGTATCATTATCCTGTGTTGCAGGTCATGGCAGAACGACTTTTCCAACGGTCGCTCCCAGATCATTGCATGAATCGCTATCTTCCGATTGGAAAAGTCACGGCGTACAACCTCTGATGGCTCACTGCAAGCACAAACGTATCTGACTGCTTTATTCACTTGTCAAAGAACTGTTAGGCTCTTGTCAGCCTGTATCAATTCATTTTTGCAAATGGACTGATACAGAATGATAAGAAAAAGCGGAACAGGAAAGAGGGGAGTCTGTTAAATCATGCTCCGCTCAAATATTACTTAATGTTCGTCTATTTCAAATTCACATATCATTTTCAAAAGGGCTTCTCTGATACGTCCCTTTAATTCCATATCAACCACAATGTATACGTTGCCGTATTCATCGTAAAACGGGCGTAAACAGCATTTTGATATGTAGGCTTCATAGAATAACAACAGCTTTTCTATGGCGTTTTCATTACCGTCCACGGCTGATGATATGAGAAAAAATGATGGAAGTGTGTGTTGCTTATTCTTCATTTGTTTTCTTCTCCTTTAACTGCTTTCTGATTTCTTCAAGTGAATTTCTTCTGTGCCTGTATGATGTGCTTCGGTTGATGTTCAGCTTTTCGCCTATCTCCGAATCGCTCATATCCAAGAAGAAAAACATCAATACAATGTTCCGACTCTGCTCCGGCAACTGTTTCAGTGCTTCTGCAAGTTCTTCATCAAGTACACGGATTTCTGTACCGCACACATCGAATGTTGTATATTCACTTTCGTAATCGTCCCATACAATCAATTTCTCAACAACAATCTCTGGAAGCTCACAAAAGGATACTTCCTTTGCCTGTCGTCTGGCTAATTCCTTGCGGTAGTTACGGACAATGCCTTTCACAACCTTTTTGAGCTTACAGTCAAACTGACACTGTATTGTCTTTTGGAAGTCTGATGGTTTCAAAATCACACCCCCTTTCGCTATGAAGTGAAAAGTATGTATCCCTCTTTCCGCACCATATCTGTACGGCAAGGTGTGATTTGTTGCAGGATTGAAAAAATTTTTTGTAAATATGAAAACAGCCTATTTGCACCAATAACAAATAGACCGTTTTTAAAACATCTGATATATGAGTTTTTAATTCATGTTCAAGGACTGATGATGTACTAAGAAAAAGACGGAATACATTCGGTTGTCGGTATAGACTGCCTGTTTTACTTAGAATCACAAATTGCTCCTTGACCAGAGCAAGCCTGTGAAAATAGAAAAAGGACAGCTCTGGTTATACCAAAACCGTCCCTATATTTTTGGACATTATAAAAGAGATTACCCACAGAACGGTTTTTTTATTTACCGAACGAGGTAATATTTTTATCGAATTTATAGTACATATAATATGAGTTTTTAACACATTCTAATCACATAACATGAAGTATAAACTCATGCTAGGTGATTAAAAATGAGAAAAAAGAAAGATACGCACAGCTTTGATTTTCGTCCTTTAGGACTGGCAATTAGAGAAGCCAGAGAGAAAGCAGGGCTTTCCAGAAATGATTTAGGCGATAAAGTCTTTTACGGAGAACGTCATATCGCAGATATTGAAAATATCGGGAAACACCCTAGCTTTCAGTTATTCCATGATTTAGTTACCATGTTCAATATATCTGTTGACGAGTATTTCTATCCAGCGAAGAATGTTGAAAAAAATACAGCCCGCCGTCAGATAGATTCGTTACTTGATTTATTGAGTGATAACGAATTAAAAATCATTCAAGGTACGATTAACGGTATCTTGAACAGCAGAGAGAATAAGAAGTGATTTGCTTCTTATTTTCTCTGTTTTTCTATACAGGTACTTTAACACCTATGAACATGAAAGGAAAAACTTACCTATTTCAAATCAAAGAGAAAAGTTTCATAGTCCTTTACATAGTACCGTATATTTTTTCGCCCTTTTTGAATAATAGTGTGTCCCTCTGATTCTAATTTTTCTTTTTGTGCCTCAATACCATTTGGATATTTAGCATTCAGTTCTCCGTTCGCTTTTAATGTTCTCCAATAAGGCGTTTCATCTTCGGAACGCTGATAACTAGCCCATGCTACAATAGAAACAAAAATTCCTGCTGTAATCGGTTCTGTAAAATCTGCACCACTCAACTCCGCAAAGTATTCTCGTATTGTCCCAACAGTAATCACTTTACCATAAGGGACTTTTTTCATTACTCTGTCATAGTCAATTGGCGGAGCAAAATACATTTTACTTCCACCATATTTTTCAATGCTTTTCTGGTCTGTAATGATTTGAAATTTTGGCATATCCTTGTTATCGTGCAACATAGCATTAAAATCTTTTTTATCTTCGTTTGCCATTTCTGCCACCTCCTGCTTTAAGAATAATCTGTTTGTCATTCCTATGCAATGAGACTGTTTGAAAAATTTGTTGATTTTCGATTTGTATATTTCTTAATTCATGCTATATCATAACTAAACACAGAATCATGGAATTAAAAAATGAGCCGACAATCTGTTAAGGAAACAATCGGAGTTGGTGTAAACGAAAAAGCAGCCTTGAGTTCTGATAAAAACTGCCCTTTCGTTTACATCAATTTCGATTTTACCTTGGTGAACAAAGTCGCGTCCCTTTAGCCGATAGCTATGGGGATTCAATCGTTGCTCTTTTCCTTAAGTTTATCATACTGGGTGTTTTGGTAAAAGTTTTTTTATTCAAGAAATCAATTTCAGGCATGACAAACAAACCTCCTATGCGGAAGCCATTTATTCTATGCAATTGTAGATTTTAACATCTCATATGTGCATGAAAAGAAGAACTGTATTTATCTTTGCGGGGTGATACCATATTCCCTCCGCAAGAAGAACATTTGCATACATCAATGTGATACAAAACCTTTATCATTTCTACTGCATTTAGATTTTTTAATGTAGAAATGTATTTCTTGCATCCAAGCAGGTTTCTGCAGAGAGTTATCTTTTTTCTCTTGTTTCTACATGATAGCAGACCATAGTGCCGGATTCTGACAAATCGTTTGGGTGGAACATGCATCATGAATCGACGGATGAATTCTTCTCCTGAAATTGTTTTCTCTTTCCAGTGGCCTTCGTTTTTATAGTCTTTTACTGCATATGTAACTGTCGTATCCGTCATGGATTTGATTCGATGATTACTGATTGCTATCCTGTGGGTATATTTTCCAAGATAATTGATAACCGACTGTGCACCATTGAAAGTTTCTTTACAGTAAGTGACCCAGTTCTTTTCATAACACTTATCAAGAAGTTCTTTAAAACGATAGCTGTTCTGATATTTCTCTGCTGTACCATGAAATTTAAGCTTAGAATCATTCCACAGGCTTTTTAACTCATCCAGATATTTTCCACGGAACACTTTTGAGATGACACCATATGGGAGAAAAAAATTTCCACCTGTGTCTTTCCATTTATTTTCATCATCAAGCCCACCTCCAAGAACAATGGTATGAATATGAGGATGATAATTCATTGCAGAGCCCCAGGTATGAAGAATGCAGATATACCCTATATCAGCTCCCAGATACTTTGCATCTTTTGACAATTCATTCAATGTGGCTGAAGCAGCATGATACAGTGCATCATATAACAGCTTCTGGTTGCTGTAAATAATGGAATTCAATTCCTCAGGAACTGTGAATACTACATGATAACAGGGTGCATCCAATACGTTCTCTTTTTGTGCATCAATCCATTTCTCTTTCGGAAACTCCTGGCACATGGGACAGCATCTGCTTCTGCAGGAGTTGTTGTGAACACTGATACATCCGCAGTCCTCACAAACACTGATGTTTACACCAAAAACTCCTGTTTTACAGTTTCTGATGTGATAAGCCGTTTTTCTGTGATGAGCAGGAGGGTTACTCCTCTTTTCATAGGAAGGATAGAACCGTTCAAATACATCCTGTATCGTACATGATTTATCCATAATCATTCACCACCCATCTCATCAAATGGGCTTTTAATACCAAGCAGAGTTTTATTGCTTACATGCAGATAAATCTCTGTTGATTTTGGATCACGATGTCCCAAAAGAGCCTGAATATATTTTATATCGCAGCCTGACTCAAACAAATGACTTGCAAAACTATGACGCAAACAATGTGTGGAGACGTGTTTTTGAATGCCTGCTCTTTCGGCGCTTTCACGAAAAAATTGAATGACACTATCTTTTGTAAGATAATCCCCTGTCCATGAACTTGGGAACAGAATCCCTCTTGGCCTGCCACATTGAAACCAGTATTCTGTCAATATTTCAAGCGTCCGGTCTGCAAGCAAAGTATAACGGTCAGATCGGCTTTTTCCATCGCGGATGTGTATGGTTTTGTTCGTGCGTGAAATATCATCATAATGAAGGTGTGTGACTTCTGAAACACGAAGTCCACCTGAATACATAGTAGCGATCATAGCTTTATGCTTCAGATTTGGTGTAGCATCAAGAATAGCTGATATTTCTGCTTTTGTAAGCACCGCTGGTAACTTTCTGTCCCTTTTCATACGAGGTATGTCATCATCATCCCAATTCATCTTCAATACTTTTTTGTAAAAGAAGCGGATTCCTGAATGGTAGTGATTGTATGTTTCTGGTGAAATCCCGGAAAGTTTCTTTTCAGTTAGGAATGTATCAACATCGTCAGTTGTTAATGCATCTATATCCTTGGCTGTGTGGTTCAAAAAATGAGCAACACTGGTACAGTATGCATGAATTGTGGAATCCTTGAGATTCCGTTTATTCGCAGCAGATCTAATCTGATTAAAAATTTCTTCGTACATAATAAAATCCTCCATGTAAAGTAAATCGTAAATGTATAAACACTGCTTACATGGAGGAGCATTAGCATAATAAAACTGCTTGCCAGAAAGGCAGCTCAATGGTATTCTTATCATAGGCAGTGGGGATGTCGATCCTGTTTGATTGTTGGTTGTGGTGACTTAACAATACTACTTGTAGGACTTGGTTTCCACTGCTTTTTATTAAAGTGTAAAGAAAAACTGCGCCATAGCCTTGGCAGGCCATCGCGCAGCGATTTTGTTCAACTATAAGTTATAATAACTTACAAATTATCGGCTCTGCGTCTTAGCGTCTGGCTCTTTGATAATTATACTTCCATGTTTCATATTGATTAAAGTTTCCTGCTTGCACTTCGGACAGAATAACGGGAAATTTATCAATTCTGTATCGCCCCGTATTTTGGTTCGTGTCTTGTTATTACAAATAGGACATAACACCCATGATTGATTACTCATAGAAGCACCACCTTTTACGATAATAGATTTTTAAAATCTATTCTTTATATTTTTGTGTGTATGACGCATTAGTTTTTTCCAAACTACTCAAATAGAATTGATATAACAAATACCCTATAGAAAATATACCAATTAACAAATATGCCACATTTTCTTTTAAAGATATTAGATATAATGAGAATACAACAAAGCTAATGGTCTTGATTATCGCTTTAATTTTTCGGTTTTCAATCTTATCAATTTTACAACAGATAAAACGTACACCAATAACAATAGGAGAAAATAAAATTGCTATCAAAACTAATATAATATTTTGTTTATTAAAAATAAGCTTTGATAATTGTTTTTTCTCATTATCATTGATATCCAAACACTGGTATAGCAATACTAGAGAGGCTTGATCAGGAACACTTTTTCCCAATTCCCATTTCGAAATTGTCTGTCGCGTAACAAAGACTGCATCAGCCAGTTGTTGTTGGGTTAATCCCTTTTCAATTCTGGCTGATTTAATCAAATCTGATATTTCCATAGTCGTACTCCATTTATTATCTTCTTTTATATATAACATCGCATAATTTCATTGCTAAATAAGTTACTATTGCAAGAAAAATAATCTGATGTTTAATAACTAAATAAAATAGGCTGATTGCCAATAACATAATGATAAAAGCAATCATACTATATTTGTATATTCTAGGATACTTTTGGGATAATGTACCTAATATTTTTACAATTCCCGCTATTATAGGAATAATTAACACCCCCATAACACCAAATAAAATCCCAGTTACAACAACACTCATTTTGTTTTTCCTTAATTCCTTCAGCATAAAAAGAACCTCCTTTATTTTTGATACTAAAATAATAAAATAGAATTCTTTTTATGTCACGCAACGCTTGTGAAAACAGACGCAACGGTAACAATTTGCATTTTAGTCATCAAAAGCAAAATAGGAATTTACAAATTCTATAAACACTGATTGGTATATTTCTTAATTCATACTATATCATAATGAAACGCAGAACAGTATAGATAAAGCAATAAAACACTATACTATTCTGCTGTAATATTCATCCTACAATCTTCCAGTTATCGTCCTTATGAAGCACAAGCTCATACTGTGAGATTTGTGTCATTTTCGACTTGTTATCCAAATACTTTACGGATACGCTGACTTTGAGGTTGTCGCCGTCTTTGGTAAAGACTGGGTTTACCAATTCTGAAAATACATAGTCGCCGGACACAGGAGCAAGCACGCCGTCCTTGACATAATAGGCAAGTTCCTTTTCCGTAGCTGTCGGGTACAGCTTAAAGAATGTTTCCAAGAAAGCGGTAGCGTCCTTGACTGTGTCGGAACTGACACTGACATCTGCTTCCTGTACTTTCGGTTCATACTTTGATTTCTGTACCGCCGGAGCAAGGGTTGGATTCTGGGTGATGACCATTGCACCGTCCTTATCCACATGAACGGTCACGGTGTAGTTTTCTGTGACTGCCTGTGTCTGTTCTCCCTCTTTTACCTGCTGATCTACTTCGTAGGCAACGGTAAAATCGTCCATTCCAGACTGTTCCACATTCCAGACCAGCACATTTGTAACCGTAACACTGGTTGGTATGTCCGTTCTGATGGTATCAGCGTTCAAGTCCTGTAATTCTTTGGTAAGGTATTTACTGATTTCTGTTGTCCTTGCTTCAATGGCTTCCTTGCTTGTATCCCATGAGTAGTAGGCTTTCGCAAAGTTCTTGACGAAATTCTCAATACCGTTGGTATCGTTCAATCTTAACTGAATGATTTCTTTTTCATGTACCGTGTGGGTGTCAATGGCGGTAAAGTTCTTATACACACCAAAGCTGGTGCTTGCCAGAAGCACCGCCCACAAAAGCAGAACAGATTTCTTATGTGTCCCGACTTTCATGGCACGCACTTTCTTATTCTTAGGTGCTTTCTCTGTTTTTTCTTTTTTCTTAAACATATTTCAAGTCCTTTCTATTGTTTGATTCTTCCGGCACAAATGATGTGCTGTTGCCAGTAGGCAGAGGTCAAATCGGTATAGCCGATTGGATTTCCGGCATGATACATCTGATGGTTTCTCACATAGATTCCTACATGGGTAACATAGTCGCTGGTATTGTAAGTGGAATGGAAAAAGACCAAATCGCCAGCCTGTGCCTGTGACAACGGGATATGCTGGGTTGCGTCATACTGTGCCTGTGCGGTTCGTGGCAGGCTGATTCCGGCTTTTCCGTAGCACCATTGAGTAAGACCAGAACAGTCAAAAGAAGTGTTTGGATTACTGCCACCATAGACATATTTCCAGCCTTGATACTTCAACGCTTCATTCATAACCGCCTGTACCGTTTTGTTGCTAAACTGCTTCACAATCAGATATTGGTTGACCAGCTCCACATAGAACATATTCCCGTAGTTATAACGCCAGCCACCATTTTTACTGACTGCTATTGGGTTCGTATAGGTCACTTTTGTACCGCCGGATTTATTCTTTGCGAAATTCTCTGCAATGTTGAAGCTGTGCTTTTTCCCATTCTTTGCTACATAGTTAGCATAGCCACCGCCATAGTTATAAGATTGAATGACCACGTTAATGTCATTTATGCCTTTGGCTTTACAGGAAGAAAGCAGGGACGCAAAATATTTACACCCCTGCTTAATGGATTCTTCTGTACTTAATGAGTTTGGCGGTAATCCCAGACTTTCGCTGGACTGCATGACATCGGTAGCTGTACCGCCACTTTCCACCTGTATGATGGAAAGCAGGACGTTCACATACTCCGAGATACCGTTTTCTCTGGCGTATTTTTCCACCATCGGCTGATGTTTGAGGACATCGGCTGCCAGGTTCATGCCGGAATAGACAGGCGAATAGCTGTTTGAACTGTCGTCATCTTCGCCGGAAGTCAATATCCCGAAAAAGAGGATGATGGAGAAAAGGACTGGAAATATCGTACCTATGATAAGGATACGTTTTAATCTCATTTCTTCCGTCCTTTCTCTGGTTGCTTCGTAACAGTCTTACGATTCTGTTTTTGGTTGACCTGTTTCTGTATGGTTGTTTTCTTTTGATTACTTCTGGATTTCGCTACATTCGGCTGGTTCGTTCTGGTAACACCTTTGACCTGTTGTTCCTGTCTGATATTGGTTCGGATAGTTTCTTTTCCAGCCTTGACTTCTGCATTTTTTATCACAGGAGAAGTAGCAGGACGCTTCATATCCGGCTTTGTGCCCATATCGGTCTGTGCAGGTTTTGGAACAGGTGTGGCAACAGGGCGTTCATGGCTTCTGGTAGCTCCGGCTGTCGCTGATCCATTCGCATGAACTGTCTGCCTTGCTTCCTGTGCTTTCTGTAATTCCTGCTTTTTCTGTGAGATATTTTCCCTGTGCAGGTTGCGTTTCTGTGTACGCTGTTCCTGTCGGTTTTCCCGTTCTTCCACAACGCCACGCTTAAAGTCCGATGCAGAACTTGCAGGATACTATCAGCAAGTGCAAGACGCTCTTGAAGGAACAGGCACAGGTGATAGAGCAGAAGGAATCGAGGATTTCACAGCTAGAGAAGTCGCTTCTGGAGAAAGACGCAGCATACGCGAGGCTCTTGCAACAAAAGGAAGAACAAAAGGCACGCCTGGAACGGAAGATAGAAAGCGAGAGGAGCAGTTACCGATACCTGAACAGCAGTCTAAGAGAAACAGAAGAAGAGCTCGCTGATGTTAAGGAACAGCTTCCTTGGTGGAAGAAGAAAAGGAAGAAAAAGTTAAAACTATATTATTACAAGAAGCACTGGTGGAAGAGTGATAAGTTTAAAGAGAATGTTGTGATGGGGATAATGCTGGCAGGATATATCTGTGTGGTATGGTGGTTGTTTAAGTGGAGTCTGGGATAATAGGTATGTAAATGGGAAACCGCGTCTCCCTTATGTAGGAAGACGTGGTTTTGGACAAATAGCAATTTAATAGATTTACTTCCCTGTAAAGTGATGTTCGAAAGGTGCGTTATTTGTTAAGAAGTTCGGAATCACAAGCGGAAAGTAGTGCAAAGGCATATTTTTTTGCACAGTTTTTTACTAACTTCTTGTTGATAACACCAAACCATATTATCAGATATAGCAGGGTGAAGATAATGCAAAATAAAACAAGTGTAATATCTACTGTTAGATCTTTACAATGAGACGCAATCATTACTAAAGCATCGAATACAATTAGAATGATGCATATTACTATTCCCAAGGGTTTCATACCCAATAGATTGTATGCAAATCCAAGATTTGTATTTTCCTCTGTGATAAGCGGAAATTCCGTACTATTTCTGGTTTGGGAAATCAACCATTTAATAGCGCTTTCAGAGTGTGCTTTCATATCTGTGGCATTGTCTGTTATTTCAAAACCGTTTAGGCGAGATTTGAAAAAGGCATAATAGCGTGCTTTGGTGTACTTATCAATGGTATTGTCTTCGGGAAGAAGATATTGCTGTGCAGGTAAACTGTGGGGAAAGCACTTATGCAAGGCCTTACTTCCGTTTGTACGTGCAACTATTATCATTAAGTTTGAAAGTGCAAATGTAATAATTGTAATAACAAAGGTACTTGAGATATTGCGCACCTCTGGAATAAGCATGTAAGCTTGAATCAGTAGCGGTGCTAATACGACAAGCCCTACACTTATGCGAGAGCGTATATTGTATACTCCAAAAATGTCCGTCATATTGAACCTCCGAGATATGAATATTAATTGATTTTAGTGAACGCGTTATTCAAGCGAGTGATGATATCACCAAGATGTATATTGTTGTAAAAAATAAGCTCGGATTTGGTTAAATCGAAGGTAAATCCGAATTTAGTTCCAAGTAGGAGTTCTGCAGTGTTATTATCCTCTTGGCGAGTAAGGTATATATTTTTACGCGATTTTTTGACTGCATAAAGATTGGTACAAGCACTACAAGTGATAATTACTATATTGGCTTCATGAATAGACGCAAGATGGGTTGCTAAATAATGTTCTACTTCGGAATTGTGACCTAAAATAAATAATACATCTAGAGAGCATGTGGGAATGCTCTCTAGTGTAATGAACCCGTTTTCAGCTTGACTTCTCTTGGTCCACAGCTGCATCGAATCAAAAATATAATCTTGACGTGCGGAAACAGTTGAAGCAAAACTTGTAGATATCAGATATCTCATTTTGTACCCAGGCTCCTTCCGGTATATGGTGATTCGCATGAAAAGAAAAGGCTATTCAGTTTGATGTTACCATAGTGCTTTGTGTTATACACCCTATGTCCGGTAGTCTTTAGGTCATCAGATCCTCCGTTAGAATTGCCGGTATTATCAGACACAATGTATATAGTGCTAATCTGATCACATTTCTTGGCAAATATTTTATCCGCTTGCTTTGATTTGCCATGATGGGGTAATTGGACAATGTCATAGTCGCGCACTTTATCTTCAATAGCGGCATACGATGCGTCGCCAGAGAGAAGTAGTGTATGACTGCAGATATCTACTGCCAATTGTATGCTGGTAGCATTGTATGCAGTTTCGCCATCTACAGTATCTCCTTCACGACCGTCTAAATGCTTAGCGACGGTGTCAAGCATATAATCGAAATCTGGTCCGACTATCGAAATTTCATCTGTCAAAGAAAAGCCACATTCGTAAATATCCTCTAAATTGCAACCGGACAAGGTGGCTATGTTATCGTACTTTTCTAAGATTTCTTGTTTTACAGTGTCGCGATTCCTACGTTTGTCATCAATACGTTCTAGTATCTCGTCTACATATTTAAGTAGTAGTGTAGTTCGTATGGATGATATTCGATCATTTGCAATTAATGTCGGAATGCCATCAAAGTGGTCGGAATCGTTATGAGATAAAATCAGAGTGGCTTTTTCATAGCCGTTTTTATCCATGTATTGAATTACCTCTTCCGCGTGTTTGGAAGAACCACAATCATAGATGTACAATTCAGTGCCGGTGTTGATAAGTATACAATCACCATAGTTAGTAGTTTCAGCGTTTTCGTAGTGCTTTGCACTTAGGGTGATAATTTCATTCATTATCAGATTTTTCTCCTTTAATTATTATATCTATGTGAACAATAATCAAAGAATTGAACAAACGTTCCGCTTGCAACGATGTAAATCCCATGGTATCATAACTTATAACTTAGTTTTATTATGTACTTTTGGGAACCGGCAGTTGGTAGCTGCTGGTTTCTTTAATTATTGGGATTGTTAGCAATCGAGGTTGCTGAATGCTAATTCAATGATAAGGTATCATATGTTTTGGAATAAGTCAATGGTAAAAATAAAAAAATGTAACAAAATATTACAAAAAGAGATGAAAATAGAATATATCAATTGACAAAAGTTAAAAAAAGTGATATTTTGGAGAAAAATAGGAGGTGGAGTATGTTTACCTATCTGAAAATGAAGAATTTTAAATCTTTTAAGGAAATTAGTATTGATTTACAAAATAAAAAAGATGAGTTTAAACATATAATTGCAATTTATGGTGCAAATGGGAGCGGCAAGTCCACAATTGTGGAGGCTTTTTTAACATTGGAAAAAACATTAGGAACAATGCGTGTTAAAGATATGCTATTGGATTTGCTGAATAATAAAATAACGCCACCGGATGATATTCCAATAAAGCAAGAAATGATGTTGGAGTTTATTAAAACGAGGTTGGCAAGTAGTACAGTTGAAAAGATTATAGATGAATACAAAATGATTAACACAACTGAGCCAATGATGTTAGAGTTTGAATTTATTATAAATGGCTCAACAGGTTCGTATTTGATGGAATTTGATAACAGTGATTTGATTAGGGAAAGATTAGAATATAAGATATTAAAAAATAGGGGCTGCTGTTTTGATATTGAAGAGGATAAAGTAGAAATAAATTCAAATATATTTGAATCTGCAGAGTTTTTGGAAGAAATTAAAAGACAAATTCAAATGTATTGGGGAAAGCATACTTTTCTGTCGATTTTGCAACATGAAATGGATGATAAATCTGCAACATATGTGAATTCGAATATATCCCCAAACCTGATGAATATATTAACAGAGTTTAATAGTATAAGTTATAAAACAGCTAGTAATAGAGAAGATAATAGTATTTATGCTAGTCCAGTGTTTGCAAATCTAGAAGGTGGAACCATAGAGAAGTCAGAAGAAAAAAATCTTGATAAAATAGAACAGTTTATAAACGAGTTTTTTATCTCTCTTTTTGATGATGTAAATAAAGCTTTTTATCATAGAGAAGAAAAGAATGGAAAAATCAGGTATTCTCTTTTCCTAAATAAAAGGATAGATGCGCTTGATTTTGATATAGACTTTCGTTATGAGTCGAGTGGAACACAAGAGATATTGAATCTGCTACCGTATCTTATGGTAGCTATTACAGGAAAATGTGTCATTATTGATGAGTTTGGTAATGGTATACATGATTTGATGGCAGCGAAATTAATGAAAGCAGTTTCTCAGAATATCAAAGGGCAATTGATTATAACAACACATAATACATTAATTATGGATCATTCTAATATTAAGCCAGATGCTCTATATTTCATATTTAATGGATTGGAAGGTAAAAAGGTAAAATGTGTAACGGATGTAGAGGAGAGATTGCATCCAAATTATAATTATAGAAATCGTTATTTTAATAATGAGTTATATGCGGATGGGCTGCCTAAGAATGCAGATTTTGACTTTAGTGAGTTTGCTAAATTGTATGGTTGATAAATTGTAAAATATATAGGTGGAAGGGAGTAATTAAATGGCAATACCTACAAACATCAAAACATTATTATCCGGTGATGTAGTCGAATGGGCGAGAATTGAATTTAAAGAAACATGGGACCCAGCAACTTCATTAAAGACGGTTTGTGCGTTTGCCAATGACCTTGATAACTGGGGTGGTGGCTATATTGTTATAGGTGTGAAAGAGGATAACGGTCGTCCGATGTATCCTTTACTTGGTGTGCCGCTGGATAAGCTGGACGCATATCAAAAGGATATTTATGCGAAATGTAAGCTCATTAGACCGGCATATACACCAATTATTGGTATAGAAACTTATCAAGATAAGACGTTCATTATTCTGTGGTGTCCGGGTGGAGACAGTAGACCATATTCATCACCTAAAACGATGGCAAAGGATAATAAAGAGCGAATTCATTATATCCGTAAAGCGTCTAATTCTGTGGAACCATCAGACGATGAGGAGAAGGATTTATTCAATTTGGCAAATCGAGTACCCTTTGATGATCGTGTGAATCATGAGGCTGAGATGTCAGATTTAAATATAACACTGATTCAAAATTATCTAAAGGAAGTTAAAAGTTCGCTGTATGAGAAGTCTAAGGCAGGGGATTTTGTTGAGGTGTGCAGAGATATGAATATTATTTGTACACTTCCCGAATATACTAAGCCTAAAAATGTAGGGTTAATGTTTTTTAGTATGGAGCCGGACAAGTTCTTTCCGTACACGCAGATAGATGTCGTACAGTTTCCGAGTGGTTTAGGCGGTAATGACATTATTGAAAAAACTTTCAGAGGCCCTATTCAACAGCAATTGCGTGAAGCGTTGCAGTATATTAGAAATGTAGTGATTACGGAGAAAGTTGTAAAACATCCGGACAGAGCAGAGGCAGATAGATTTTTCAATTATCCGTATGCGGCTATTGAAGAAGCTTTATCAAATGCAGTATATCATCGTGCATATGATGAGAGGGAGCCGATTGAAGTTCGTATTGAAGCTGATAGAATTGAAATTGTGAGTTTTCCTGGCCCAGATCGCTCTGTGACAATTGAGGGACTAAAGAGCTATCGTGTTTCAAACAGGAGATATAGAAATCGTAGAATAGGCGATTTCTTGAAAGAATTGCATTTGACAGAAGGTAGAAATACGGGGTTCAAGAAAATTTTAGATGCTTTGGAGGCGAATGGTTCGCCAAAACCGGAATTTGAAACTGATGATGCAAGAACTTACTTTATCACAAGGCTGTTTATACATGAGAAGTTTTTAAATGAGGAGCTGAAAGAGAGCCAAAAAGGAGCCGAAAAGGAGCCGAAAAAAGGAGCCGAAAGAAAAAAGGCGATATTGGAATTATTAGCGAAAAATCCCACAATGACACAGGCGCAACTTATGGAGCAAATGGAATTGACCAGAAAACAGGTTCAGAAAGATGTGAAGGAGTTGCAGGAAGAAGGAATGCTTAAACGAGAAGGTTCTAATAGGAATGGTCGTTGGGTAGTAAATAGGGGATTATTATAGTGACGTAAAGGCAAAGTTTCAAGATGCCTGATAGAGCGTGTATGATGGAAACGTTAGATACGCGATAGTATCAACAGATGTATGGAGGGAAAAAATATGGCATTACCACAGCCAAAAGGGAAACAATTAGAGGTATTAGATTTAAAACCAGAAGGGCACAATGTTGTTTTGGGTACAGCTGGTAGTGGAAAAACAACTTTGGCTATTTATAGAGCAATTTATCTTGCCACTTTGGATGATAAGGAAAAAGTGATGTTAGTTACCTTTAATACGACACTTGTTAAGTATTTAGAGGCTATAGTTGGTTCTGAAATTCCTAGAAATATTGAGGTTAGAAATTATCACAAGTTTGCAAGAGGATATTTAGCACATAGGAACAAGATGCCGAGATGGAATGGTATAGTTTCGGGAATAGAAGATGGCGATAATAAAAAACAACTATTTGTAAGAAGAGCATTGGAAAATGTGAAAGCAGCGAATGGGACAAATAGTACATTAAAAAGAGCAGAAGAAGTTTTTCTTGAAGAAATAAATTGGATAGAAAAAATGGGAATAAAAACGCTTGATGAATATGAGAAAGTTGAACGTGTTGGACGATTTGATACGCGAATAATAAGGGAAAATAGAAAATATTTTTTCCAAGTATATAAAGCTTATCTTGAAGTAAGAAAAGAGGAAGGTTATTTATACGACTGGGAAGATATAGCACAAACAGTGTGCGAAGAATTAGAGAATGATACAGAGAAAAGAATGTATAAGCATATTATAGTGGATGAAGGACAAGATTTATCTCCTATAATGCTTAAGTCACTTGTTAAAGCTATTCCAGAGGATGGAACATTTACTTTTTTTGGTGATGTGGCACAACAAATTTATGGATCGCGTTTGTCGTGGAGAGAAGCTGGATTAAAAATAGCAAAAAATAAGATATGGTATTTTGATCGTAACTATAGAAATAGTAAAGAAATAGCCCAATTTGCAGTAGCTATTTCAAAATCGAAATATTTTGAAGATAAGCAGGATTTGGTAGAACCGGTATTACCAACAGCATCATCTCCGTTACCAGCAATTGTAAAATGCAAAGATGAAGAGGCAGAGTTAGATTGGATAGTAGAGGCTGCAATAAGAATGTCTGGAAATCAAAGTATTGCAATTTTGGTGAGAAATCGTGAACTGGTTGATTTAGTAGAGGAAAAGCTTCGAGCAAAAAAGATTATCCCACAGATTTTGAAAAATCGAATGGGGGTATTGGATTTAAATGCAAAAATCTCTATAGGCACATATCATTCAGCTAAGGGATTAGAGTTTGACATGGTATTTTTGCCTTTTTGCTCTATGAAATATCTGCCCTCAGAAGAAAGGGTTTTAGCGAATGAGAGCAGAGATGAGGCTTTAAAGGAAGAAACAAAATTATTATATGTAGCCATAACGCGAGCAAAAAGAGGATTAATATTATCATATACTGAGGAAAAAACAGAACTATTGTTAGAAGTGGATACATCATTGTATGATGAGAGGGAACTAAAATGATAGATGAGATATATGAGGAAATTAAAAAGAGAAATATAACTAGGTTATGCCATTTTGTCCATACAAATATACTTTTACATATATTGAATAATAACGAGGGTGTTAAAGCTGTTGATTTTATAAAGCAAGATGTTCTGATTCAAAATGATAAACAACGTTTGGATGGCAAAACGGATTATATTAATTGTTCTGTTCAATATCCTAATTGGTGGTACTTGCGTAGAGTAAAAGATAATAACCCTATATTTTCTGATTGGGCAATTTTATTTATTGATCCTATAGTTGCGACTATCGAAACGACACAATTTTGTAAAGTTAATGCAGCCACTCGTTATGGCGCATATATTTGTAAAGGAGCAGAAGCATTTCGAGAATTGTTTTCAGCAAATGTAGGGAGACAAAACAGGACAAAAGACATGTTACAGAATGCACCTACGGATGATCAAGCAGAAGTGTTAGTTTATGAGAATATTCCAGTATCAATGATTAAAGGAATTGCATTTGAAAATGAGGAAATTGCAAGACAAAAAATAGTTGAATGGAAAGTAATGGGATTCCCTAAAATCGATGTGTTTATTTCACCGGAATTGTTTGATGTGCCAACAAGTGGAAAAATAAGACGCGGAGAAGAACCATTAGTAAAACCGTATAGGGAGGAAGAAAATGAGTTATTCTAAAAAAGAAAAATATACAGGGGCGTTAATTGGAGCAGCAATAGGTGACGCATTGGGATGGCCGAATGAACAAAACAGTAAAAATATTAGCAAGAATAAAAATAGCATAAGGACCTATGTGGAGTGGAATCGTCGTGCGGGCGGAAGATACTGGCCGCATGAGGAAAAAATTTGTGTGGGTGAATATAGTGATGATACACAATTAATTATTGCTACAGCTAGAAGTTTGTTGAGAGGTCGACAGTGGAGCAATTTTTTTCGCCAAGCAGAATTGCCGGCATGGTTGAAGTATGAGAGGGGCGGAGGCGGAGCGACCAAGAGGGCTGCGCAAAAGTGGGCTGACAATATATCTCCATGGGATGAGAAAAGCAATTCGCCGTTAGAAATAAAGGATTATTTTATGGCTGGTGGAAATGGAGTTGCAATGAGAATCATTCCCCATATATTTAAAAATGAAGAAAATATTGAAAAAATCATGGCGCAAGTTGTTTTAAATGGAATGTACACTCATGGACATCCGCGAGCACTGATAGGAGCTATGTTATATGCAATGGCAGTGAGAACATTGATACAACAGGATGCCGTGTTAAGTTATGGAGAATTAATAGATGTATTAATAGAAGAAGAGAAACAGTGGAGTGAGCTACCAGAAGTGAGTAATATCGCTATATGGAAATGTGAAGCTGAAAGATATGCACAATACGATTATGATCAAATATGGAATGAATGTGTATTAGAGACGATAGATTATTTAAAAATAGCAAAAGAAGCGTTAAATCAAGGCATTTTGGATTTAGGACATGATACTCTTCAAAAATTGGGGTGTTATAACTCGAGAATCAATGGTGCGGGGAATGTCTCGGCGGTGATTTCGATCTATTTGTTTTCTAAGTATGCAGATGATCCTGTAATGGCAGTATACGAGACTGCCAATTTAAATAATGCAGATACGGATACCTTGGCATCCATGGTTGGTGGATTAGTGGGGGCTCTAAACGGTAAAGATTGGATTCCGATAGAGTTAAGAGGAGTACAAGATTATTCACTATTTGAATACCTTATAGAGCAAATGATGGACGAAAAGTGTGATTTCCTCAATAGTGATAAACAATATCAGCTGTTCAATAATGAGAAAATGGCGACATTGGAAATAGGAGATAGTATCGAATGTCTTCCGTTTGGGGAGATAACATTAAAGGAGATTAGAGAAGATAAACCGAAGCGAGCGGGCATGTATGTAAAGGTATATGTATGGAAAACGGCATACGGACAAACCATTTTCTCGAAGAAGATAGGGAAAAAAACGTTAAATATGGAACAGACCATACCGCATACGGTAGAGAAAAAACATAGTCCAGAAATCCAGTTTACGGTACAAAAGCTAAAGGATATTAAAAAACTTTTGATTAAGGTGTCCGATGCTGCTGATTTTGTTGAAATTTTATCGGAGATTGTGCAAATGAAAATAGATGATGATATTTCAAAAGAAAAAATTGATGAGATGAAAGTAAAGTGGAAACCATATAAGATTACAAAGAAGCAGATTGTAAGTATATACGAGCTGTTGTGATTTCTCTTAAAGAATTAATGTAATAGTGTGATTGTGTGGATTTATCCCCACCTTCTATGTGGTATATAAAGTGGGGGATAACGGTTGCACCTTGGTTGCAAAAATCCTCAAAAAACCAAATAATCCATGGAATAATTGAAATTACTGCACAACATATAGTACCAAAAGAAAATCTGTCTCACTAAATACAGTACTCATTATAGAGTTCGAATAGGGACGCTATCACAGGGCACACCCCATTATCCTGTAAAAGGCAAAAATGATTATCCTATCAGCAACAGAGAGTAATACCGCAGCGTAGCTCTGTTGCTGTTCTTTTTTGTCATTTATGCCCCGGTCACACAGGATTCTGACTCAGATAAAATGAGGCGTAAATAAGCAACGTGATATCGGAAAAAGCTGTAAAAATCCACGTGGAATTTTACAGCTTGAATATTCCGGATGGTTTTATATCAGCTGTCCGGTGATATGGAAATCACTTTTTATATCCGCTTTTTGTGCATACCGAATCATAATTTCTGTTGAAACATTGGTAAAGACTGCTACGCACCGCAGATGCGGCAAGGTCTTGACCAATATCCCAACAGAAATGGATAAGTCATCAAGCACAAAAGAGGCGATTTCCGAGTACCGGAACTCTGATTTCCAATTTTCCGGAAGTGCGATTTCATCGCGCAAGAATATTCAACAGCTTTCTGTATAGAATAGAAGTAGACGAAACATCACTGCGTGAGTGTGCTGCGAAACTACAGGGCATGGGTAACACTGCGAAACGTTGATATTTCCTGGTGTTGCAGGGTGTGAGGGATGCTTTGGATGATGCTGCGAAAGTGACATTGCGATAGTGCTGCTGTGTAAGAGGATACTGTTATATGGGACGCGATAGAAGTTGGGTTGTCAGGATTACCACTGCGGAATGTGCTGTGGAATTGCGCTGCAGTGCCGGAGGGTTTTGCAGTGTGGCTTTGCTGTGGGATGTGAGGATAGTGAGGATACTGGATTTTGCCCTTTGAGGATAATGTGGTGTGCCCCGGAACATAGTATATTTTCAATATGCCGTTTTTGGGAAAAGCGGCAACTGCCCGCAAACCCAGTAAAAATCAAGGGTTACAGCGATTTTATGATTTTTCCCCAAAATAAAAAATTTCCCATAAATCTTGTTTTTGGGAACATTTTTGGGAAATCGGCGGGGGCGGTGTCTCCCTTCCCCAGCGGGGAGGAATGGCGAAAATAAATATTCATTTACAGAAATTGGGAAATTGGTTTTTTACTCAAATCTATTTCCTGATTTTTTTTAATAGCATAAAAATAGATTTTCTAAAAATCCTAATTTCCCAATACTTCGTCTTTATTTCTTCCAGCATTTTTATATATTTTCTAACTGTACCTCTGTTTAGTCCGGTTATCCGTGCAAGCTCCGACTGGTTGATTTTGTGCTTCTCGTAAAGTGGATAACTTTTCATGAAACGCTGGGGGATATCGGCAACGGTCGTGTGGAGACGTCCGATGACTTTCCCCTTGGCGGCGGCATTTCGCATTCCTGAGGTGACACGTTCGGAAATCATGTTGCGTTCCAGTTCGCAAATACGCCCATCATCTTGACCATGCCTTCAACCATCGGATCTAAGGTATCACCTGTACAGTCCACCTCAAAGGTGCCAAGGATGAGTTTTAAATGTTTCTCCTTGGCAATGTCGATAATCTCAATCAAGTCCTTTGTAGAGGAAAATCGAATTATCAAGAAGCAGAATGCAATATTGAAAAAGTTGCAGGAAGTGTTTGGACAGGTTGGAATTTTATTAAAGCAATAGAAGGATCGATTGAATGACATTAGAAGAAATCAGAGAAGTTATTCCGCTGATGGAGAATATGATAAACCAGATCGAGGAACAACAGGAACTTATAAAGGGGACGTTTTTGCGTTCCCTTTTAATATTCTACCTTCGAGGGGTGTGTTTTTTCTCTAAAATAGAGTATGATCAATAAAAAAGGAGGTAGATGTGTTGATTGTCAAGTAAAATTGACCCACTTTTACGTTTAATTTTGACCCACCTGAATTCAGAAATCACCTGATTTTC